>NZ_JAPJIU010000005.1:0-261217 GCF_026241915.1 Stenotrophomonas sp. RIT-551
ACACTATGGTAATGGCAATGATTCGCATCATCAACCGCATCCTGCGAGGCGTCCGGGCCGTACCCCATGCCGCGCAAGGCAACTGCGTATTCAGCTTCAGTACCTGACGGCGCGTGGCCGCACGGCGGCGTGCCGGCCACCCTCGCGATGCCCGCGCGCAGGCTTAACACCTCCGCGCCTACCGTTAGCAGGCGCTATCCATCCCTTGCAGGAGACGCTCATGGCCAGCAAAAACACGGTCTGCCTCTGGTTCAATGGCACCGCACTGGACGCGGCAACCTTCTATGCCGCCACCTTCCCGGACAGTGCGGTACGCGCCGTCCACCATGCCCCGGGTGACTTCCCCTCGGGCAAGCAGGGCGATGTGCTGACGGTGGACTTCACCGTGGCCGGCATTGACTGCATCGGGCTCAATGGCGGCCCCGCGTTCAAGCACAGCGAAGCGTTTTCCTTCCAGATCGCCACCGAAGACCAGGCCGAAACGGACCGGCTGTGGAATGCGATCGTCGGCAATGGGGGCGAGGAAAGCGCCTGCGGCTGGTGTCGCGACAAGTGGGGCCTGTCCTGGCAGATCACCCCCCGGGTGCTGACCGAGGCGGTGACCAGCAAGGACCCCGCCGTGGCCCGGCGCGCGTTCGAGGCGATGATGACCATGCGCAGGATCGACGTGGCCGCGATCGAGGCGGCGGTGAAGGGCTGAGGCGCCGGGCGCGACTGCGGACAGCAAGAACGATCAAATGACGTGCTGCAGGCTGGGTTACGCTGCGCACCCGTTCTTCGGCATGGATCTGGCGGTATGGGTGCGGCACGCAGGGCGCTCTGGTACATCGAAAGCCACTTCGCCGGGAATCCGTCGCTGGCCGATATCGCCGGCGTGGTGGGGCTCTCGCCGTTCCATCTCTCGCGGCTGTTCCAGCTCAGCACCGGTACCTCGGTGGTGCGTTATCTGCGCGGCCGCCGGCTGACCGAGGCCGCGCGCCAACTGGCGGGCGGCGCCGGTGACATTCTCGATGTCGCACTGTCCGCCGGCTACGCATCGCACGCCGCATTCACCCGCGCGTTCACGGAGCAGTTCGGGCGATCGCCCGAGCAGGTGCGCGAGCGGGGGCTGGCGGGGGTGGTGCTGGTCGAGGCGCTGAAACTCATCGACACCTCGACGCCCTGCACGATCCAAACCCGGCGCGAGCACCGCGGCGGCCTGCGCGTGGCCGGGATCGGTGCGCGCCACACGTCTGCAAGCGTCGCCTCGATTCCCTCGCAATGGCAGCGCCTGGAGGAGGCGCATGGCCTCGGCGCGGAGATCGCCTATGGCGTGTGCGGCAACAGTGATGCCGAGGGAGGCTTTGATTACATCGCCGGCGTGGAGATCAGTGCCTCCGCGCCCGTGCCCCCAGGCTGGCAGGCGATCACGATCCCGCCGCGCGAGTACCTGGTGGCGTGGCATGCCGGGCACATCTCGGCGATCCGCTCCACCTGGCTCTGGTTGTTGAACGACTATCTGCCGGCCTCCGGCCTGACCCTGGCCGATGCGCCGGACCTGGAGCGCTACGATGCGCGCTTCGATGACCGCAGCGGCCACGGTGGGGTGGAGATCTGGCTGCCGCTGACCGACATGCTGCACCTCAAGGAGACTGACCCATGCGAATGACCGCCCGTTGTTGTGCTGCGCTGCTCGCGCTGTGCCTGCCGATGTTTGCCATTGGGGCGGTGCCGCCCGTTGGCGAGCGGCACGGCGTTGCGCACACACCCAGTGCCGCCGTTCGCGATGCCGGGCACCGCGACAGCGTGCGGTACACCGTGTGGTATCCGGCCCAGGCCGGCGCACGGGAAGCTGCGCTGACGATCGGGCCACCCGGTGCGCCGCTGTTCGAGGTCGGCACCGCCGCCGCCGATGCGGCCATCGCGGAGGGACACTGGCCGGTGCTGCTGCTCTCACATGGCAATGGCGGCAGTGCGCGGATGATGGGCTGGTTCGGCATCGCCATGGCGCGGGCCGGGTACGTGGTCATCGCGGTGGATCACCCGGGCAACAACGGCGTGGACCCGATGACCGAGGCCGGCAGCATCCTGATGTGGAACCGCGCGGACGATCTGGCGGCGGCGCTGGCCGCGGTGCAGGCCGATCCCGTGCTGGCCAAGGCGATGGATGCCACGCGGCTGGGCGTGGCGGGCTACTCGGCCGGCGGGTTCACCGCCCTGGTCGCGGCCGGGGCCGACCCGCAACTGCAGCGCCTGCTGGCGTTCTGCCGCGCGCATCCCGCGGATGGGGTCTGCGTCCCGCAGGCGGAGAACCCGACACTGGCCCTGGCGCAGCGCATGACCGCCGCGCAGACGCCGGCACTGGCACCGTGGGTCGCACAGGCCGGTGACGACCGCGCCATTGCCGGGGTGCGCGCCGTCTTCCTGATCGCGCCGGCCATGATCCAGGCCTTCGCGCCGGAGGCGCTGGAGAAGGTGGCGCAGCCGGTATCGATCATCGTTGGTGCGGCCGACACGGTGGCCTCGCCGGCCACCAACAGCGACATCGCGGCGGCGGCCCTGCCCAAGGCGACGTTGACCACCCTGCCGGCCGTCGGCCACTACGACTTCCTGTCCAGCTGTACCGCACTGGGCCGCAAGCGCATCGGTGCACTGTGCCAGGTGGCGGCAGACCAGCAGGCCACGCACGGCGCTGCGATCACGGAAGCGAAAGCGCTGTTCGACGCGGCGTTGTCGGCCACGCGCTGACGCGGATCACTCCGCGAGAGGAACGTCCAGGCCGCGCTTGAGCGTGCTCAGCGCCACCGCGGTGCGGAAACGCTCGATGTTGTCGTCGTTGCCGAACAGCCGCTCGCTGATCGTCTCGTATTCCTCCATCGAGGCGGCGGTGAGGATCAACAGGAAATCGGCGTCGCCGGTAATCGCGTAGCACTGCTGCACGGCCGGGTCTTCCTGCACGCGCCGGCGGAACGGCGCGACCCGGTGCGGCTGCTCGCTGGCGACGCGGACCTCGACCATGATCGTCAGTGGCCGTCCCAGCCGTGCCTGGTCCAGCACGGCGACGTTGGCGCGGATCACGCCCGTGTCTTCCAGACGCTTGATCCGCCGTTGCACGGCCGGGGCGGACAGGCTGACCGCCTCGGCAATCTCGCGCTGCGGGGTGGCGTTGTCGCGCTGCAGGATCGCCAGGATCGCGCGGTCGAAGCTGTCGGGGAGGTAAAGCGTGGCGGACATGGCGAGTGAAACATGCAGGAAGGTCCCCGCAATTGAGCATCTCCTTCGGTCGTTGCGCAATATCCTGTGCGGATGTCGACTTCCCGCCTCTCCAGCTTCTTTCCCGCCCTGGCCGTGCTCGGCTCGGTCACCTCGCTGGCCGTGGGCACCTCGTATGCCAAACAGCTGTTTCCGCTGATCGGCGCGCAGGGCACCAGCGCGTTGCGCGTGGGCTTTTCAGCGCTGGTGCTGCTGATGGTGTTCCGGCCGTGGCGCTGGACCACCTCGCGCGCCGATGCGGGGGCGATCTTCCGCTATGGCATCACGCTGGGGGTAATGAACCTGCTGTTCTACATGGCGCTGCGCACGATCCCGTTCGGTATCGCCGTGGCGATCGAATTCTGCGGGCCGCTGGCGGTGGCGATGTGGTCGTCGCGGCGGCCGGTCGATTTTGTGTGGGTCGGCTGCGCGCTGGTCGGTCTGTTGCTGCTGCTGCCGCTGGGCCATGGCGAGCCGCTGGACCCGGTGGGGGTGATGTTCGCGCTGGGCGCGGCGGTGTGCTGGGCGCTGTACATCATCTTCGGCAAGCGCGCCGGGCATCTGCCGGCCGGGCATACGGTCTCGCTGGGGCTGTGCGCGGCCGCGCTGGTGGTGGTGCCGGTCGGCGTGGCGCACGCGGGCATGGCGCTGCTGGAGCCGAGGATCCTGCTGTTCGGCCTGGGGGTGGCGATCGTCTCCAGCGCGATCCCGATGTCGCTGGAGATGATGGCGCTCAAGCGGCTGCCGAAAGAGACCTTCGGCATCCTGATCAGCATGGAACCGGCGGTCGCCGCGCTGCTGGCGATGGGGCTGCTGGCCGAACATCTGACCCCGCTGCAATGGGCGGCGATCGGCTGCACGGTGGTGGCGTCGGTGGGCAGTACGTTGACCGCGAAACGGGTCGTGCCTGTGGTGCCGGGCGCGCCAGCGTAAACATGATGCCGTGACCGGTAGTGCCGGCCGCTGGCCGGCTCCGCGGTTACCGTTGGATCGTGAGGAGCCGGCCAGCGGCCGGCACTACCAGGATGCGAGGAGCCGGCATTGCCGGGAATCGCGCGCCGACCAACGGTCGGCGCTACCCATGGATCGCCGCGCCCTCAGCGCCGTGCCGGTGCATCCCCGGCGACATAATACGCCGCGGTGCTGCGCGGCAGCGGGGCACGCCCGCGGATCCGGTCGGCGATCTTCTCGGCGATCATGATCGTGGTGGCGTTGAGGTTGCCGGTGATGATGCGCGGCATGATCGAAGCATCCACCACGCGCAGGCTTTCCATGCCATGTACGCGGCCCTGGCCATCGACCACGCTCATCGCATCGGTGCCCATCGCGCACGAACAGGAGGGGTGGTAGGCGGTTTCGGCATGCGCGCGCACGAACGCGTCGAGTTCCGCATCGGTCTGGCACGCGGCGCTCGGGCTGATCTCGCGGCCACGGTATTCGTCCAGCGCGGGCTGGGCGATGATCTCGCGGGTGATGCGGATCGCGTCGCGGAACTCCTGCCAGTCCTGGTCGGTGGACTGGTAGTTGAACAGGATGGAAGGGTGCTCGCGCGGGTCCAGCGACTTCGCATGCACGCGGCCGCGGCTGGGCGTGCGCATCGAACCGACGTGCGCCTGGAAGCCGTGCTCCTTGACCGCGTTGGTGCCGTTGTAATTGATCGCCACCGGCAGGAAGTGGTACTGGATGTTCGGCCAGTCGAACTCCTCCCGGGTACGGATGAAGCCGCCGGCTTCGAACTGGTTGCTGGCACCGATCCCGGTGCCGGCGAACAACCACTCCGCACCGATCGCCGGCTGGTTCCACCACTGCAAAGCCGGGTACAGCGAGACCGGCTTCTTGCAGGCGTACTGCATGTACACCTCGAGGTGATCCTGCAGGTTCTCGCCGACGCCGGGCAGGTCGTGCACCAGCGGTACGCCGAGGGCGGCCAGCAACGCCGGCGCGCCCACGCCGGAGCGCTGCAGGATCTGCGGCGAGGCGATCGCACCGGCGCACAGCAGCACCTCGCGGCGGGCGGTGGCGTCGATCGGCTCGGCGCTGTTGCCGGCCAGGTAGCGCACACCGACCGCGCGCTTGCCGGCGAACAGGATGCGGTCGGTGGTGGCATGCACCACGATCTCCAGCCCCTCGCGGTCCTTGGCCATGTCCAGGTAACCGCGTGCGGTACTTGAGCGGCGCCCGCGCGGGGTCACCGTGCGGTCCATCGGGCCGAAGCCTTCCTGCTGGTAGCCGTTGAGGTCGTCGGTGCGCGGGTAGCCCGCCTGCACCGCGGCCTCGACCATCGCGTGGAACAGCACGTTGTTGCCGTTCTTCGGCGTGGCCACGCTGACCGGGCCGTCGCCGCCGTGATAATCGTTGGCGCCGATGTCGCGCGTTTCCGCCTTGCGGAAGTAGGGCAGCACGTCGTGGTAGCTCCAGTCTTCCAGGCCGTCGAAGCTGGCCCACTGGTCGAAGTCCATCGCGTTGCCGCGGATGTAGCACATGCCGTTGATCAGCGAGGAACCGCCCAGGCCCTTGCCGCGGCCGCACTCCATGCGCCGGTTGTCCATGTAGGGTTCCGGCTCGGTTTCATACGCCCAGTTGTAGCGCCGGCCTTGCAGCGGATAAGCCAGTGCGGCCGGCATCTGGGTGCGGAAATCCATCCGGTAATCCGGCCCACCGGCTTCCAGCAGCAGCACGCTGACGCCGGCGTCTTCGGTCAGGCGCGCGGCCAGCGTGTTGCCGGCCGACCCGGCGCCGATGATGATGTAGTCGTACTCGCGCTTCATCGCGGTGTCTCCTGGTAAGGCCGGTTCAGAACACCGACGCGTAGCGGTCCAGTTCGATCTGGATGGATTTGGTGCGGGTGTAGGCACGCAGCGTGGCCAGCCCGTTTTCGCGGCCGACACCGGACTGCTTGTAGCCGCCCACCGGCATCTGTGCAGGCGATTCGCCCCAGCTGTTGACCCAGCAGATGCCGGCCTCGAGCTGATGGATCAGGCGATGCGCGCGCGCCAGATCCGGCGTCACCACACCGGCGGCCAAACCGTAATCGGTGTCGTTGGCGCGGCGCACGGCCTCGTCTTCGTCGTCGTACGCCAACAGGCTCATCACCGGTCCGAAAATCTCTTCGCGCACGATGCGCATGTCATCGCGGCAATCGCTGAAGATGGTCGGTGCCACATAGCAGCCCTTGCCCAGCGCGCCGTCGGTCAGCCGTTCGCCGCCGCAGACCAGCCGTGCACCCTCCGCCTTGCCGCTGGCGATGTGCTCAAGCACGCGCTGCATGTGCGCGGCGCTGACCAGCGGGCCGAAGTTGGTGTCCTTGGCCAGTGGGTCGCCGATGCGGATGCGCTTGACCCGTTCCAACAGCTTGGCTTCGAACGCGGCCAGGGTGCTGCGTGGCACGAACACGCGGGTGCCGTTGGTGCACACCTGGCCGGAGCTGTAGAAGTTGGCCATCATCGCCACGTCGGCGGCCAGGTCCAGATCGGCGTCGGCGCAGATGATCAGCGGCGACTTGCCTCCCAGCTCCATGGTGACGTCCTTGAGCGTGGAGCTGGAGGCACTGGCCATGACCTTGCGGCCGGTGGCGGTGCCGCCGGTGAAGGAGATCTTCTCGATCAGGGGATGCTCGGTCAGCGCCGAGCCGACGCCGGCGCCATCGCCCGGCAACACGTTGAACACGCCGTCGGGCAGGCCTGCTTCGGTGAAGATTTCCGCCAGCTTCAGCGCGGTCAGCGGGGTGACTTCGCTGGGCTTGAAGATCATCGCATTGCCCGCGGCCAACGCGGGGGCGGCCTTCCACAGCGCGATCTGGATCGGATAGTTCCAGGCGCCGATCGCACCGACCACGCCCAGCGGCTCCTGGCGGGTGTAGAAGAAGCTGCTCTCGCGCAGCGGCACCTGGCTGCCTTCCAGCCCGTGCATGACGCCGGCGTAGTACTCCAGCACGTCCGCGCCGGTGACCACGTCCACGCTGAGCGTCTCGCTCAGGGCCTTGCCGGTGTTGCGCGATTCCAGCTCGGCCAGCGCATCGTTGCGCTCGCGCAGCAGCGCCACCGCACGCAGCAGGACGCGTGAGCGCTCCACCGTGGTCAGCGCGGCCCACACTTTCTGGCCGGCCTGGGCGCTCTCCACGGCAGCGTCGAGATCGTCGCTGTTGGCGCTGTGGACGTTGGCGAGCAGCTCGCCATTGGCCGGGTTGATGACCTCGAAGGTCTTTCCGCCCTGGGAGGGAACGTAGCGGCCGCCGATGTACAGCAGCTGGTCGGGGAGGGTAGGCATGTCGATGACTCCTTTGCAGCGGGAGATCAGTGCGTCAACGCGTGAGATGCAGGAACTGCAGGTGACGCTCGTACTGATCGATGATGTCGTTGATGATCTGCTGGCGGCTGTAGCCGAACAGCTCGTAGTCCTGTCCACCTTCATAGAGGTGCACTTCGGCGCGGTAGTAACGCTGGTTGCGGAAGCGCTGCGCGGCGAACGAAGGCGTGAGGTAGCCGCGCATGATCACCTGGTAGGTGAACACCTGCTGTTCGCCATGGTCCACCAGCAGTTCCATGTGGCCCGGCTCGAACTTCGTCTGCACGTCCAGGCCCTGTTCGAGCAGCTGCGCGGCAACCGCTTCGATCGCCGGCTTCACATCGGTATCCATGAACCGGTACACCTCGTCGCGCACCGGGAAATGCACCGCCTGGGTGATGCGCTGGCGCCAGCCGCGCTGATGCCGCGATTGCCCGATCAACGGGATCGGGGAGTACTGCGAGGCCTTCTTGCGCTGCGACTCTTCGCCCAGCGCACGGGTCAGCCCCCACAGCATCAGCAGCAGCACCACCGAGAACGGCAGCGAAGCCAGCACCACGGCGGATTTGAGCGCATCCATGCTGCCGGCCAGCAGCAGCCCGGCGGTGACCAGGCCGGTCATCACGCCCCAGAACACGCGCAGCCAGCGTGGTCCGTCGTCTTCGGGATTGCCGCCCTGCGAGGACAGCGTGGACAGCACGACCGTGCCGGAATCGGCCGAGGTGACGAAGAAGATGAAGCTGACGATCACCGTGACGGCGATGACGGCGCGGCTCCACGGGTAGCTTTCCAGCAGCGCGTACAGCACGGTCGGTGGGTTCTCCACCGCCATCTGCGCCAGGTGCACCTGGTCATGGTGCAGGATCTGGTCCAGCGCGCTGTTGCCGAAGATCGACAGCCAGGCCAGGGTGAACCCCAGCGGGATCAGCAGCACGCCCAGCACGAACTCACGGATGGTGCGCCCGCGCGAGATGCGCGCGATGAACAGGCCCACGAACGGCGCCCAGCCAATCCACCAGGCCCAGTAGAACACCGTCCAGTTGCCCAGCCAGTCCGGGCGCCCGCCGTAGGCGTACACATCGAAACTCTTGCCGACCACGTTGCCCAGGTAGTCGCCCATGTTCTGGATGAAGGCGTTGAGCAGGTACTGGGTGGGTCCGGCGAACAGCATGAACAGCAGCAGCGAGATCGCCAGCAGCATGTTGATGTTGGACATCCAGCGCACGCCTTTCTCCACCCCGGAGACGGCCACCGTGATGGCCGCGCCCATCATCAGCACGATCAGCCCGACCTGCACCCAGGCCGCGTGCGGCACCGGGAACAAGGTGTTCAGGCCGGCGTTGAGGTGCAGCACGCCAAAGCCCATGTCCGCGCCGAGGCCGAACACGGTGGCCACGATCCCCAGGGCATCCACGGTGTAGCCGATCGGCCCGTTGATGCGCTTGCCGATCAGCGGATACAGCGCCGAGCGCAGTGCCAGCGGCAGGTTGTGGCGATACGCGAAGTAGGCCAGCGCCATCGCCGCCAGCGCGAACACGCCCCAGCCATGCAGGCCCCAGTGCAGGAACAGCAGCTGCATCGCCTGGCGCGCGCTGGCCTCGCCACTGCCGGTGCCGCCCTGCGGCGGCAGCAGGTAATGGGTCAGCGGCTCGGAGACGCAGAAGAAGAACAGGGTGATGCTGATGCCGGCGGCGAACAGCATGCCGGCCCAGGACAGATAGCTGAACTCCGGTTCGTCATGGTCCGCGCCCAGCTTGACGCTGCCATAGCCGGACAACGCCACGCCGACCACGAACACCAGGTACACGGTCATCGCCAGCAGGTAATACCAGCCGACATTGCGCGAGGCCCAGGTCTGGGCATCGAGCAGCATCACGCCGGCATCGATGGGAAACACGGTGACCAGAATGGCGAATGCCGCCACGATCGTGGCGGCAAGCAGGAACACGGGTCGAAGCGTGCGCACCTCGGACAGAGGCGGCTCCACGGTACTCATGGGGTGGGGGATACTCCCGGTGCCGGAGCGGCAGACGGCGGGATTTATCGCACAGGCGCTGTGGACAGCCTGTTTACACGCTCACGATGCCCGCCGCGCAAGGGCGGCGGGTGACCAGGGGGTCAGCGCAGCGCGCTGCTCGGTACATCGATCGACATCGCCAGCGCGAGGTGATCGGAGAACGCGGCCGGCACGGCTTCGGCACTGCGTTGCTGCAGGCCGTCGCTGAGCAGGATGTGGTCGATCGCCCGGTCCGGGCGCCAGCTGGGGAAGGTCGGCACCACGCAGCCCGGCGGCTGCAGCGTCGTCTTCTGGTACAGCACCTGCATTTCCGGTCGCTCGGCCAGGCAGTTGAAATCGCCCATCAGCACGGCGTTGGGGTGGTCGGACAGCAAATCGGCAATGAAGGCCAATTGCGACATTCGCGAATTGGTCCCCAGGGATAGATGCGCCACCGCCACCGCCAGGCCCTGGCTGCCTTCGCCGAACTTGGCCAGCAACACGCCGCGCCCACCGATCCGGCCGGGCAGGGCATGGTCCTGGACCTCGACCGGCTCCAGCTTGCTGAGCAGGCCGTTGGCGCTGGAGGCCACCCCGCCCATGCGGCGGTTGGGCTGGTGGCTCCAGTAATTGAAGCCGGCACGCTCGGCCAGATAGTGGGTCTGGTTGGTGAAGCCCGAGCGCAGGCTGCCGGGGTCGGCCTCCTGCAGGCCGACGATGTCGTGTTCGCGGGCCATCTGCGCGATGGCATCCAGGCTGGTTCGCTTGCGCCCGGCCGGCAGTGCGTGCGACCAGCTGCGGGTCACGTAATCACTGTAACGGCGGGTGCTCGAACCGGCCTGGATGTTGGCCGTCAGCAGGCGCAGGGTCCGCGTGTGGGGGGAGGTCACGACGGTTGGCTATCGCAGGATCAGTTGGCCTTGGCCGCGCGTTCGCGCGCGATCAGGTGATCGGCGATGCGCAGCATGTCCGGGAAGCCCTTGCCCTTGACCAGGTACTTGCCATTGACGATCACCGACGGGGTGCCGCTGATCTTGCTGCGCTGGGCGAACTGCTTGGCCGAGTTGGTCTTGGCGTTGATGGCGAAGCTGCCCATCATCGCGGCGAACTGCTTCGGGTCGGCGCCGTGCTTGCCGTAGAAGTTGGCGATGTCTTCGACCGAATCACGGCCGCGCTCGCCCTTCAGGCTCTGCTCGGCGTGGATCGCCGCGTACATGGCTTCGTGGGTCTTTTCCTGCAGGCCCATGGCCTGCGCGGCATAGAACGCACGGCCGTAGTCATCCCAGGTACCGCCGAACATGGCCGGCACGTAGACGAAGCTGACGTCGCTCGGCAGGCCGGCCTTCCACGGTCCGATCAGCGGCTGGAACGCGGCGCAGGCCGGGCACACGTAACCGAAGATCTCGGCGACTTCGATCTTGCCGGTGGCCGGCTGGAACGGCTGGCCGTTTTCGATCACCACGTAGTCGGTGCCGGCGACCGGTTCCGGGCCGGTCGGGCGCGAGGAGGCCGGGGCGGGCGCCGGGGTGGTGGCGTCGGCAGCGGCGGTCTCGGCGGCGGCGGTTTCACCGCTGGCGGCCGGGGCCTGCTCGGTCGGCGCGGCCGTTTCGGTAGCCGGGGTGCTGCTCGGGGCGGCCGGTTCGGCCGGGGCGGTGGTGTTGGCGGTACCGTCCTGGGCCTTGCAGGCGGCCAGGATCGGCAGCAGGGCCATGAGCGTAATGGCGAAACGGGTCTTCATCGAAGCATCTCCAGCGGATGAGCATGTTGGGGCCGACGCTGGGAGCGTCGGCCAGGGAAGCATGATGACACGCGGAAACGAGCGTCCCGCGTGCACGGTGCGTGATGGTTCAGCGAGCGCTGTCAGAGCGCCTTGCCGCTGCGCGCGCGGGCGATCAGGGCATCTGCATTGCGCAGCATGGACTCGAACGAGTCGCCTTTGACCAGGTACACGCCGTTGACGATCAGCGTCGGCGTACCCGGCACCTTGGTGCGCAGGGCGAAGGCGCGGGCGGCCTTGACCTTGGCATCCACCGCATCGCTCCTGAGCGCGGCGATGTACTGCGGCGGTGCCACGCCGAAGCCCTGGTAGAACGCGGCCAGTTCGTCCGGCGAGACGTTCTGCATCGGCAGCGAGCCCTTCTCATGCAGGGCATCGAACATCGCGCGGTGGCTGCGCTTGGCCACGCCCAGCTGATCGGCGGCGTAGTAGGCGCGGGCAAACGAATCCCACACACCGCCGAAGGCGGCCGGCACCGGGGTGAAACGGACGTCCTTGGGCAGCTTGGCGGCCCAGGCTTCCAACTGCGGCTCGAAATGCGCGCAGTGCGGGCAGGTGTAGCCGAACATCTCCACGACTTCGATCTTGCCGGCCAGCGGCGCGAACGGTCCGGCGTCGGCGATGCGGTCGTAATCCTTGCCCTCCACCAGCGGGGCCGGGGCGGCAGCGAGGGTGCTCAACGGGCTCAGGGCCAGCAGCAACAGCATCAGGCGGGGCATCAACGTCATCTACATCCATCTCCATACAGAAAAAACGACGCCGGCCCAGTCGCCGGCGTGGCAGTGAACATACCCCGCCAGCCAAGGCGGCCGCATCTGTCATCCGACCAAGGGGATGCGCTGCGGTGTGGGCGGTGGTCAGGGTGCCTGCGCGCCCCCCGCGACCGGCGTTGCCGCGGCCACGTCATCGGCCCGGTTGTGCAGGCCCTGCAGGTAACTGGCCAAGGCCTGGATTTCCTGCTCGGTCAACGACTTGGCGATCGTGGCCATGATCTGGAAGTGGGCCTTGTCGGTCTCCTGGGTGGTCCCGGCCTGGTACTCCTGCAGGCGACGCGCGACATAGGCCGCGTGCTGGCCGCTGATATGCGGGTAGGCCGGGCCCGGGTTGCCGGCGCCGGTCGGGCCATGGCAGGCCATGCAGGCCGGGATGCCACGCTCGGCATCGCCGCCGCGATACAGCTGCTGGCCGATCTCATAGAACTTCCTGCCGGCATACGGGCCTTCGGTGACCGCGCCATCGTCGGCGATGCCGGCCGTGGCCTTCTGCGTGGCGAAATAGGCGCCGATGTCGCGCATGTCCTGCGGGGTAAGGTCCTGCACGAACGGCACCATGGCCGCCGAGGCGCCGGAGGTGCGCTGGCCATTGGCGATCAGGGCCATCTGCTGGGCGCTGTAGCGCTCGCTCTGGCCGGCGATGCTCGGGTACATCTCCACCGTGGAGTTGCCATCGGCCGAGTGGCAGGCTGCGCAGGCCGCGGCCTTGGTCTGCCCGGCCTTGGGATCGCCCCAGGTGGTTTTGCTGAAATCGACCTCCAGCGAGGCGGTCCTGATCGGCCCGTTGTCCGGCAACGGGGTGATCGAGGTCTGGGCAACGGCAACGGCGGCGAGCAGCGAGACAGCAAGTGCGGAAACGGCAAGAACGCGAGCATGGCGCATGCGGAAGCTCCGTGTGGACCGGCCTGGCGGTTGCGGGACCGCAACCACGGGGATCGCCCGATTATCAACGCCGTTTCACGCCACGGTCAACGCAGGGTGCAGCAAAACCGGGGGCAGACAGCGCGGAGGAGCCCCGGACATGCGATCCTATGCCCATGTCATTGCTCCTCGAACGCGCCCAATACCTGCTTTCGGCCCACAACACTCGGCAATTGCCGGAAGACGTGGGCGCGGAAGTCGCCTTTGCCGGTCGCTCCAACGCCGGCAAATCCAGTGCCCTCAACGCCCTCACCCGCCAGAACAGCCTGGCCCGGGTCTCCAAGACCCCCGGCCGCACCCAGCAGCTGGTGTTCTTCGAGGTCACCCCGGAGGCCAAGCTGGTCGATCTGCCCGGTTACGGCTACGCCAAGGTCCCGCTGGACCTGCAGGCGCACTGGCAGGCCTTCATCGACCAGTACTTCCGTACCCGCGAGGCCCTGCGTGGCCTGGTGGTGGTGATGGACATCCGTCACCCGCTGAAGGACTACGATCGCCAGATGCTGGCGTATGCGGTGCAGCGCGGCCTGCCCGCGCACGCGCTGCTGACCAAGGCCGACAAGCTTGGCCGTGGCCAGCAGGGCATCGCCCTGCAGAAGGTGCGCAAGGAACTGCATTCCTCGTTCGGCGACACCGTCAGCGTGCAGACCTTCTCCGGCCCCGCCCGTCAGGGCGTGGATGAAGCCCGCGGGATCATCGGCGGCTGGCTGGGCCTGAACAAGCCGGCGCCCGAAGCGGCCTGATCCGGGCGTTGCCGCGGTCCAACGGGCCGCGCGGCGCCGGGTAGTGCCGGCCGCTGGCCGGCTGCTCTTTCCATCAGATGTATCGGGAGCCGGCCAGCGGCCGGCACTACCCGAGTGCGCCTGACGCCTCGTGCACGGCGCGGTCGCGTCCCCTCATTTCGCCGGTAACGGCGCGAATTCGCCCGGCACCCAGGCGAACGCCTCTCCTTCACGCCGGACATGGCCCAGCCCTGGGAACGGCAGGTGCGCGCCGGCCACCCACCAGCCCTGATCCGCAGCCTGCGCCATCATCCGGCGCCGACTGGCGATCGCAGCCGTGCGGTCGCTGTCGGCTTCATAGGAGGCCTGCGGCTGGGCGAACTGCACGGCATGGAAATGCACGATGTCGCCCCACACCAGCAGCTGCTGGCCGGCGCCACCATCGATCCGGTAAGACACATGCCCGACCGTGTGGCCGTGGCTGTCCAATGCGGTGATCCCGGTCGGCAACGTGTCGCCAGGGGCAAAGCGCTTCAATTTCCCGCTCGCTTCATACGGTGCCACCGCCTTGCGTGCCAATGCGAAGGCAAACCGGACGCCCTGCGGCGCGGTGGCTTCACTGGCCGGATCCAGCCAGAACGCCGCATCGGCGGCGGACAGCCACACCGTGGCATTCGGGTAGGCCAGCGTGTCCTGCGCATCCAGCAGGCCACACAGGTGGTCGGGGTGGGCGTGGGTCAGCACGACATCATCTACCTCGGCCGGGTCATAGCCGGCCTTGCGCAGGTTGCCCAGCACCTGGCCCAGCCCGGGGCCGAAGCACTGCGCGGTGCCGGTATCGACCAACGTCAGGTGATCGCCCTGCTGCACCAGGTAGGCGTTGACCGCGGTCTGCAGGCCTTTGCCATCCTCGGGCACGTAGCGGTGATCGAGCAGGCGGGTGACCGCGCCGGGAGCGATCCCGACGAGTTCCTGTCGGCCCAGTGCGACCGTGCCGTCGAACAGGGCAGTGACCTGCAACGTGCCGATCTGCTGGTGGTAGACGCCGGGCACCTGCCCGCGCGGGGTGTGTGTGGTGGTGGCCAGTGCCGGGCTGGCGGCAACGGCCAGCAGCAGCGCCGTGGCGAGCGTGCGAATGCGGGGAAACGACATGTCAGGATCCGAACGGAGCGGCAGTACCGCGGTGTCTCCATGCTGCGCGTGCCGCCTGCTGCGTTCCGCTCAGAATGCCGCGCGATCCGCTCGCCTCAGCTGTTGCCGATCGCCGCCGGTTCCAACCCGTAACGTTCGGCGAAGCGCTTGTTGAAGCTGCCCAGCGAGCGGTAGCCCACGCGCGCGGCCACCGTTTTCAGCGGCAACCGGGTGGTGTAGAGCAGGCTCATGGCATGCGCCAGCCGCGCATCGGTGATCAGCTCGCGCACGCTGGACTGCTCGCTGGCCAAGCGCCGCCGCAGGGTCGCACCGCTGAGCCCGAGCTGCGCTTCGAAATCGCGTGACTGCCAGTCGCGCTCGGGCTGGGCCGCGATCAGATCGCGGATGCGATCAGCCACGCTGGGCTCGGGTGGAATCAGCAGGCTGCCATGTCCGCGCCGGCAGAACGCCACGGCCAGCCCGGCCAGCGCCAACCGCGCTTCGGTGTAGTGGCCCTGCTCCAGCGCCTGCCGCCATTGCAGCAGCGTCGCGCCATGCTCGGCCAGCGGCAGCCGTGCCAGCGCGTCGCCGGCGTCGGGCAGGGGCTCGTTCCACAGCGCCCGGGCGGCCGTGAGCGCTTCGGCGCACAGCGGCACGATCGCACTGAGGTACAGGCCGCTGTGCGGATCGGGAATGTTGACCACATCGATGCGGCAGCGACGGGTGATCAGGAACAGATCGCCCGGGGCGAATTCCAGGGATTGCTGCGCGGTGCGTACCTGCTTGCGTCCCTGCAGGAGGATGGCGAACTGTGGCTGCGGGATGTCCACCGAGGAGGCGCCATGCTCGCGGCGTGCGGTGATGCAGGCGTAGCCATCGGCGCGCTGGCAGTCGGCCAGGCTGGCCAGTCTCGCCAGCAGCGAAGCGGTGGTATCGATCGGGATGGACATGGCTCAGCCTGCCACGTTGAACAGGTGTCCGACCAGCGCCGCCGCAGCCATCGCAATGGCACCCCAGAACGTCACGCGCAACGCACCGCGCAGGCGCGGGGCACCGCCGGCGTGCGCGGCCAGGGTGCCGGTCAGGCACAGCCCCAGCAGCGTCACCATGGTGGTTGCCTGGCCGACGTAGGCATGCGGGGCGAGCAGGGCGGTCAGCACCGGCAACGCCGCGCCGCTGACGAAGGCGCCGGCCGAGGCCATCGCCGCCTGCATCGGGCGCGCGCGCAGCTCGTCGGTGATGCCCAGCTCATCGCGGGCGTGGGCGCCCAGCGCGTCGTGCGCCGTCAGCTGGGTGGCTACCTCGTGCGCCAGCGCGGGGCTCAGCCCACGCTGCCGGTAGATGGCCGCCAGCTCTTCCAGCTCGCTGTGCGGGTCTTCGTGCAGCTCGCGCTTTTCCACCGCCAGGTCGGCCAGCTCGGTATCGGCCTGCGACTGCACCGAAACATACTCGCCAGCCGCCATCGACATCGCACCGGCCACGGTCCCGGCGATGCCGGTGGCCAGGATGGTCGACGCCGTGGCACCACTGGCCGCGATGCCGACCACCAGCCCGGCCACCGAGACGATGCCGTCATTGGCGCCAAGCACGGCGGCACGCAGCCAGCCGACGCGGTCGGAGCGATGGACTTCCGGATGTCGGGATCGACTCATTGGATCAGTTTAGAGGGTCGCGACGGCCCGCGGCGGAATGACTCGCAGCCGCGGCGGGGGCGACGCAGCGTCAAGCCCATGCCAATAGGATGCTGAAAACCGTCACGGTGACACGACGGCAGGGGACGCCACGATATAGTGCGCCCTTGCGATGCGGGGGCGCGAACCCCACATCCCCGCCCTGACCAGAATTCTGCGAGCCTCCCCTTGTCGAGCCCCAGCCACGTCGCCGAGACGCCGATCACCGACCGTAATGAACTGGTCGCCACGTTGGCCTCCGGCGAAAAGCCCCAGGCGCAGTGGCGCATCGGCACCGAGCACGAGAAGTTCGGCTTCCGCCTGGACGATCTGCGCCCGCCCACCTTCGATGGCGACCGCGGCATCGAAGCGCTGCTCAACGGCCTGACCCGCTTCGGCTGGGACCCGGTGCAGGAAGACGGACGCACCATCGCACTGCTGCGCGACAACGCCTCGGTGACGCTGGAGCCGGCGGGCCAGCTGGAGCTCTCCGGCGCGGCGCTGGAAACCATCCACCAGACCTGCGTGGAAACCGGCACCCACCTCAACGAGGTGGCGCAGGTCGCCGGCGAACTGCAGCTGGGCTTCCTCGGCATGGGCTTCCAGCCGAAGTGGACCCGCGATGAAATGCCGTGGATGCCCAAGGGCCGCTACAAGATCATGCGCGAGTACATGCCCAAGGTCGGCACGCTCGGCCTGGACATGATGACCCGCACCTGCACGGTGCAGGTCAACCTGGACTACGCCACCGAAGCGGACATGGTGAAGAAGTTCCGGGTGTCGCTGGCGCTGCAGCCGATCGCCACCGCGCTGTTCGCCGATTCGCCGTTCACCGAAGGCGCGCCGAACGGCTACCAGAGCTACCGCTCGCACATCTGGACCGACACCGACAACGATCGCACCGGCATGCTCGACTTCGTCTTCGAAGACGGCTTCGGTTACGAGCGTTACGTGGATTATCTGCTTGATGTGCCGATGTACTTCTCCTACCGCGATGGCAGGTACCACGATGCCAGCGGCCAGAGCTTCCGCGATTTCATGGTCGGCAAGCTGCCGGTGCTGCCGGGCCAGCTGCCCACGCTGCGCGACTGGTCCGACCACATGACCACCGCCTTCCCCGAGGTGCGGTTGAAGAAGTACCTGGAAATGCGCGGCGCCGATGCCGGCCCGTGGAGCCGTCTGTGCGCGCTGCCCGCGTTCTGGGTGGGCCTGCTGTACGACGACGCCGCGTTGGATGCCGCCTGGGACCTGGTGCGTGATTTCAGCCTGGTCGAACGCAACGTCCTGCGTGATGGCGTGCCGCGCCATGGGCTGAAGCTGCCGTTCCGCAACGGCACCGTGCTGGACCTGTCGCGCGAGGCCCTGAAGATCGCCGTGGCCGGCCTCAAGCGCCGCGCCGCGCGCAATGCCGATGGCCAGGACGAAAGCAAGTTCCTGGAGGTGCTGCAGGAGATCGTCGACTCCGGGTTGACTCCGGCCGACCGCAAGCTGGCGCTGTTCCACGGCGAGTGGGGCGGCAACATCGATCCGGTGTTCAAGGAATTTGCGTACTGAGTTCGCATTGATCAACAAAAAACCCCGGCATTGCCGGGGTTTTTTCATGCCTGTGCGTAAAGATCAGGCCGCCTTTTCCAGCGTGGCCATGTCGATCACGAAGCGGTAGCGAACGTCGTTCTTCGCCATGCGCTCCCAGGCCTCGTTGACGGTCTTGATGTCGATCACTTCCACATCGCTGACGATGTTGTGCTCGGCACAGAAGTCCATCATCTCCTGCGTTTCGGCCATTCCGCCGATCGCCGAGCCGGTGATGTGCTTGCGGCCGAACATCATCGCAGCGCCCATCAGCGGCGGATCCAGCTCGGTCAACACGCCGACCAGGCACATCGTCGCATCGCGCTTGAGCAGGCCCATGTACGGGTTGGTGTCGTGGCTGACCGGGATGGTGTTGAGCAGGAAATCGAAGCTGCCGGCGTGGGCCTTCATCTGCGCCGGATCACGCGAGACCAGTACTTCATCGGCGCCGAGGCGCTTGGCATCGGCACCCTTCTCCGGAGTGGTGGTGATCATCACCACGGTGGCGCCCATCGCCTTGGCGAACTTCACGCCCATGTGGCCCAGGCCGCCCAGGCCGATGACGCCGACCTTCTGGCCGGGGCCGACCTTCCAGTGGCGCAGCGGGGAGTAGGTGGTGATGCCGGCGCACAGCAGCGGTGCGGCGGCCTTGAGGTCGAGCGTCTCGGACACCTTCACCACGAAGCGCTGCTCGACCACGATGTGGTCCGAATATCCGCCGAAGGTCGGCTGGCCGCTCTCGCGCTCGGTGCTGTTGTAGGTGAAGGTGGCGCCCTTCTCGCAGTACTGCTCCAGATCTTCGTCGCAGGCGGCGCAGTGGCGGCAGGAATCGACCATGCAGCCGACGCCGGCGAAGTCACCGACCTTGAAGCGGGTGACGTTGGCACCGACCTCGGTCACGCGGCCGATGATCTCGTGGCCGGGCACCATCGGGAACTTGGAACCACCCCAATCGTCGCGGGCCTGGTGCAGGTCGGAGTGGCAGATGCCACTGAAGAGAATCTCGATGCGGACGTCATCGGGACCGGCCGGGCGACGTTCGAAGGAGAACGGCACCAGCGGCGCGGTCTGGTCGTGCACCGCATAACCATGGGCGAGGGACATGGGGAATCCTTGGCAGGTTTGTAGAAAGGCGCTTTACAATACGCCCCGATCCCGTGCACAAAAAGTCAGGATATCGGCATGATTCATCAAGTGAAACGGGATAATCATGGCCACTGACAACCTGACCCACCTCGCCGCCTTCGCCGCCGTGGCCCGCCACCGCAGCTTCCGCAAGGCCGGGGCGGAGCTGGCGCTGTCCACCTCGGCGGTCAGCTACGCGATCCGCGCGCTGGAAGAACGCCTGGGCGTGGGTCTGTTCCATCGCACGACCCGCAGCGTCGCCCTCACCGAAGCCGGCCAGCGCCTGCTCGAGCGCCTGCAGCCCGCGCTGGGGCAGGTGCATGACGCATTGGAAGAGATGAACCACTTCCGCGCGGCACCGGCCGGCCTGCTGCGCATCAACGCCACCCGCGCCGCCGTCCAGACCCAGCTCGGCCCACGCCTGGCGAAGTTCCTGCTTGCGCACCCGGATGTGCGTTTAGAGTTGGCCCAGGACGATGGCCTGGTGGATATCGTCGCCGGCGGTTACGACGCTGGCGTGCGCCTGCACGAATCGGTGCCGGAAGACATGGTGGCCGTGCCACTGGGGCCGGCGCTGCGCGGCCTGATCGTGGGTGCGCCCTCCTATCTGGCGGGGCGGGAGATACCGCAGCACCCCCGTGATCTGCATCGCCACGAGTGTGTGCGGTTCCGCTTCGCCAGTGGCCATCTCTATAAGTGGCAGTTCGAACGCGATGGCCAGGCACTGGAGATCGACGTGCCCGGGCGCCTCACGTTGGGTGATCAGAACACGATCCTGCAGGCGGTGGTCGATGGGTTGGGGCTGGCCTACGTGCTGGAAGATTCCGCACGCCCGTATCTCGACGACGGCCGGCTGGTTGCCGTGCTGGAGGACTGGAGCGAGCCGTTCGCAGGCTTTGCGGTGTATTACCCACGGCAGCGGCAGATGTCGTCTGCGCTGCGGGCGTTCATTGATCTGCTGCGGGGGTAGCGGGGCGCGGGCGGCATCTGCCCTGGATGCTCGTTCTTCAAAGGCAGATCCTGCATTCTGCGCATGCACCTCGCATCTGCTGGGACGTATCTGGCGTCGAGTAGTGCAGACCCACGGCCTGTCCTCATCAACGGTGAAATGGATGCGTAACCGACGATTCGTGAACATTCTGGCGATGGTCGGCGGTGCCGTCCTTGCGCTGTACGCGGTGCTGATCCTGACGATCGCAACGACGGGAAATGTTACGCAGGGTCGCGCAGCACTGGCGTGTGGCGGGGCAGGGCTGCTGCTTGTCGCGGCGCCGTTGCTGGCCCTGCCATTCTTCCCGCGTTTAGCAAGGGCGCTCGCGCTGCTGGCGTTGGTCAGTTTCGCAGTGCTCGCGGGCTGGCTCGCGTTCTGGCCCCAGCCGACCATCTCGCCTGATCCGCTCGTTCGGACGGCGGTAGTGGCGTTTGCGGTGTTGGTTGCCGGTCGCATCTATCTGGTACGCCGCCGACCCTCGGGTCATCAGCCCTGATCAGCCCTGCTGCCGAACCCACCGCGAAGGGAATTCCGTGGATGCTGTATACTCACCCCCAGTATAGTTAACCGGCCTTGCCTCCATGCCCCATTCACCGCAGGAAAAAAAGCGCGTTCTCGCCCGGGTCCGTCGGATCCGCGGCCAGTGCGATGCACTCGACCGCGCGCTGGAAGCCGGGGCCGAGTGCGGGCCGGTGCTGCAGCAGATCGCCGCGATCCGTGGTGCCGTCAACGGGCTGATGTCCGAAGTGATGGAGGCGCATCTGCGCGAAGAGTTCGGGCAACCGGCCCACTCCGATGCGCAGCGCGATGAGCGCGTGCGCGAGATGAGCATGCTGATCCGTTCCTATCTGAAATGAGTGCGCGGGTGCCCGCGTACTGCCCATCTTTGTTCCCTGCCTTGGAGTGCTTCCCATGAAATCCCGTGCCGCCGTTGCCTTCGCCGCTGGCGAACCGTTGAAGATCGTCGAGATCGATGTCGCGCCGCCGCAGAAGGGCGAAGTGCTGGTCAAGATCACCCACACCGGTGTCTGCCACACCGATGCGTTCACGCTGTCCGGCGATGATCCGGAAGGTCTGTTCCCGGCGGTGCTCGGCCATGAAGGCGCGGGCATCGTGGTGGAAGTGGGCGAGGGCGTCACCAGCGTCAAGCCGGGCGACCACGTGATCCCGCTGTACACCGCCGAGTGTGGTGAGTGCTTGTTCTGCCAGAGCGGAAAGACCAACCTGTGCGTGGCCGTGCGCGCCACCCAGGGCAAGGGCGTGATGCCCGATGGCACTACCCGCTTCAGCTACAACGGCGAGCCGATCTACCACTACATGGGCTGCTCCACCTTCAGTGAGTACACCGTGGTGGCCGAAGTCTCGCTGGCCAAGATCAATCCGGAAGCCAACCCGGAACACGTCTGCCTGCTCGGCTGCGGCGTGACCACCGGCATCGGCGCGGTGCACAACACCGCCAAGGTGCAGGAAGGCGATTCGGTGGCGGTGTTCGGGCTGGGCGGCATCGGCCTGGCGGTGATCCAGGGCGCGCGCCAGGCCAAGGCCGGCCGCATCTTCGCGATCGATACCAACCCCTCCAAGTTCGAACTGGCCAAGCAGTTCGGCGCGACCGATTGCATCAACCCGAAGGACCATGACAAGCCGATCCAGCAGGTCATCGTGGAGATGACCACGTGGGGCGTGGACCATACCTTTGAATGCATCGGCAACGTCAACGTGATGCGCGCGGCGCTGGAATGCGCGCACCGTGGCTGGGGCCAGTCGGTGGTGATCGGTGTGGCCGGCTCGGGCCAGGAAATCTCGACCCGTCCGTTTCAGCTGGTTACCGGCCGCTCGTGGAAGGGCACCGCCTTCGGTGGTGTCAAGGGCCGCAGCCAGCTGCCGGGCATGGTCGAAGACGCCATGAAGGGCGATATCGAACTGGCGCCGTTCGTGACCCACACGATGGGCCTGGAC
The DNA here is from genome assembly GCF_026241915.1 of Stenotrophomonas sp. RIT-551. Taxonomy (NCBI): domain Bacteria; kingdom Pseudomonadati; phylum Pseudomonadota; class Gammaproteobacteria; order Lysobacterales; family Lysobacteraceae; genus Stenotrophomonas; species Stenotrophomonas sp. RIT-551. The sequence goes on from NZ_JAPJIU010000005.1 coordinate 22,147, forward strand.
GAGATCAACGATGCGTTCGACCTGATGCACGAAGGCAAGTCGATCCGCTCGGTCGTGCATTTCTGAGCTACCACGGGCGGCGCGCGATCCGCGCCGCCCCTACGGAGAATCCCCATGGAACGCATCGAACACCGCGCCGCCTCCGGCGGTTGGCAGGACGTGTACCGCCATGCCTCGCAGGTGCTGGGCTGCGAGATGAATGTCGCCGTCTACCTGCCGCCGCAGGCGGCCACGCAGAAGCTGCCGGTGCTGTACTGGCTGAGCGGGCTGACCTGCAACGAACAGAACTTCATCACCAAAGCCGGCGCGCAGCGCTATGCCGCCGAGCACGGCGTGATCCTGGTCGCGCCGGACACCAGCCCGCGCGGCGATGACGTCGCCGATGCCGAAGGCTATGACCTGGGCAAGGGCGCTGGTTTCTATCTGAACGCCACCGAGCAGCCGTGGGCGGCGCACTACCGCATGTACGACTACGTGGTGGAGGAACTGCCGGCCCTGATCGACGCGCATTTCCCGACCACCGGCGCGCGCAGCATCAGCGGCCACTCGATGGGGGGCCACGGTGCGCTGGTGATCGCATTGAAGAATCCCGGCCGCTACAAAAGCGTGTCGGCGTTTTCGCCGATCGTCGCGCCGACGCGCGTGCCGTGGGGCCAGAAAGCGTTCACTGCCTACCTGGGCGAGGACCGCGCCAGCTGGGCGGCCTGGGATGCCAGCGAGCTGGTGGCCACGGCCACCGAGCGCCTGCCATTGCTGGTCGACCAGGGCGGTGGCGATGAGTTCCTCGACAGCCAGCTGCAGCCGCAATGGCTGCAGGCCGCCTGCACCGCCACCGGTCATCCGCTGGCGTTGCGCCTGCAGCCCGGTTACGACCACAGCTACTACTTCATCAGCAGCTTCATCGGCGAGCACATCGCGCACCACGCCAAGGCGCTGTACGCCTGAGGCACACCGGTGGACCCGCCGCTGGGCGGCGGCAACGCGCGCCGAACCGGGCCGGGCAAGGGGCCCGGCACGGCCCGGGAGCGCGCGCCTGGGCGTGGCACCTCACTCGGCGTGCCTCGCTCAGGTCTCGCCACCGCGCACTTCCACCAGCACCGGGCACGGCGCATGGTCCACCGTCCATTGCCCGACCGAGCGATCCAGCAGGCGCTCCAGCCGCGACAGGTGGCGGTGGCCGATGACGATCAGGTCGCAGCCGTGCTGGCGGGCATGGTCGCAGATCACCTGCGCCGGTTCGCCGGCCGGGTGATGCCCGAGGCCATCGATGCCGCGCTCGCGCAGGCGGCCCAGCGCGGTGGCAAGGAGCTGTTCGGCCTGGTGGACCTGGGCGTCGGCGGCCGGATACTCGGCGTGCTCGGCACGGGGCGCGTCGTCGGCCAGCGCGAAGGCCGGGTCCAGCACGCACAACAGGTGCAGGCGCGAGGCAGGGCCGGCCAATGAGGCCGCCAGCTCCAGTACCTGCGCATGCTGGGGGCCGCCATCCAGGGCAACGAGGATCTTGGTGAACATCGGCATTCTCGGAAGAGGGGCCGCTAGGGTCGCCTACTGCCCGCACTGGACCCATGCCGTGTGCCGCAGGCGAGTAGTGCGTGCAACGCACGAATAGGGGGTTTGGATTGCAGTAAAGTCACCGCCACACGTTGAAGGTGATACTGCCGTGACCATGCCCGATCTGAACCTGCTCATCGCCCTGGATGCCCTGATCGAGGAGGGCAGCGTCGTGGGGGCGGCGCGGCGGATGAACCTCAGTGCCCCGGCGATGAGCCGCACCCTGGGCCGCATCCGCGAGGCGCTCGGCGATCCGGTGCTGGTCCGTGCCGGCCGCGGGTTGGCCCCGACCCCGCGCGCGCTGCAGCTGCGCGAGCAGGTGCGCGGGGTGATCGAGCAGGCACACCTGGTGTTCAACGCCGGCCGCGAGGTCGACATGATGACGCTGGAACGCACTTTCAGCATCCGCGCCAATGATGTGTTCGTCGGCACCTACGGTGGGCGGATGCGCGAACTGTTCAAGGCGCAGGCACCGTGTTCGGTGCTGCGCTTCGTTCCCGAAGGCGATGGCGATGACGACGCAATGGAGCAGGGCCGGATCGATCTGCACATCAGCGCCGCCGGCAAACTCAGTGCCGATACCAAGGTGCAGAACCTGTTCAGCACCTCGTTCTTCGGTGCCGCGCACGAGGCCCACCCGATCTTCGCCGGGGAGATCACCGCCGAGCGCTTCGTGGCCTTCGACCACATTGCCGTATCGCGTCGTGGCCGTTGGTATGGCCCGATCGATGAGGATCTGGAGGCGCTGGGCCTGAGCCGGCGGGTCGCGCAGATCATGCCGACCTTCCACTCGGCGATCTTCGCCGCAGCCGATTCGGACCTGATCCTGCCGCAGATGCCCAGCGTGATGCTGGCCCGGCTTGAACGCCTCGGGGTTCCGCTGCGCCTGTTCGAGCTGCCGATTCCGGTGCGTAGCGCGATTGTCGTGCAGGCATGGCATCCCCGCCTGGACAGCGACCTGGCGCATCGCTGGCTGCGCCGCAGCATCAAGGCGATGTGCGACGCGGAGCCCACGCAGGCCTGACCGGCAACGGCCAGGTCCACCCGCAAGGCGACCGGCGAGGCGTGCGCGTGACGCACGCCAGCGATGGCCGACGCAGCATTTTTCGCAACATCGGCCCTGCCTAGACTGCCGCTCCCCGTCGTGGAGTGGCCCCATGTCCCTGTTGTTCCCACTGCCCCATCCGCCCGCCGGCGGTGCACGATGACTGCCGTGCCCGCGCCGCTGCCGATGGCGCCTGCTGCACCGGCTGCACCGCCGGCGCAGACGGCGTTCGGCCTGCGCCTGGTGGTTGGCCTGTGCGGTGTGTTGTTGGCCGTGCTGATCTCGGGCATCAACGAAAACGTCACCAAGGTAGCGCTGGCCGACATCCGGGGTGCGATGGGCTTCAGCGTCGATGACGGCAGCTGGATCATCGCGCTGTACACGGCGATGTCGGTCAGTGCGATGGCGTTCGCACCGTGGTGTGCGGTGACCTTCTCGCTGCGCCGCTTTGCGATGGTGATGATCGGCGCCTTCATGGTGCTGGGCGTGACGTGCCCGTTCGCGCCGGACCTGCCCTCGTTCCTGATCCTGCGTGCGCTGCAGGGCCTGGCCGGTGGGGCGCTGCCGCCGCTGCTGATGAGCGTGGCGCTGCGTTTCCTGCCGCCGGACATCAAGTTGTACGGCCTGGCCGGTTACGCACTGACCGCGACCTTCGGGCCGAGCCTGGGCACGCCGATGGCGGCCCTGTGGGTGGAGTACGTGGGCTGGCAGTGGGCGTTCTGGCAGATCGTGCCGTGGTGCCTGGCCGCGCTGGGCATGGTGGCCTGGGGGCTGCCACAGGATCCACTGCGTCTTGAACGGTTCGCGCAGTTCAACGGTGTCGGCCTGGCACTCGGGTTTCCGGCGCTGGTGATGCTGGTGATCGGGCTGGTGCAGGGCCCGCGCCTGGAGTGGTTCGCCTCGCCGTTGATCTGCCTGCTGCTCGGTGGCGGCAGCGGACTGCTGGCGTTGTTCCTCTACAACGAATGGTCGCACCCGCTGCCGTTCTTCAAGCTGCAGTTGCTGGCCAACCGCAATCTGACCTACGCCCTGATCACGCTGGGTGGCGTGCTGTTCGTGCTGCTGGCGGTGATCATGATTCCCTCCAGCTTCCTTGCCAAAGTGCAGGGATACCGACCGCTGCAGACCGCGCCGATGCTGCTGTGGGTCGCGCTGCCGCAGCTGATTGCATTGCCGCTGGTGGCCACCGTGCTCAACCAGCGCCGGGTGGACAGCCGCTGGGTGCAGGCGATCGGCCTGGGCCTGCTGGCACTGGCCTGCGGCCTCGGTGCGCAGCTGACCACCGAGTGGCACCGCGACAACTTCGCATGGCTGCAGGTGATCCAGATCATCGCCCAGCCGATGGCGGTGCTGCCGTTGCTGCTGCTGGCCACCGGCAGCCTGGCGCCGACCGATGGCCCGTTCGCCTCGGCGTGGTTCAACACGGTCAAAGGATTTGCCGCGGTGCTTGCCGGTGGCGTACTCGAGGCGGTCACCACCGTGCGCAGCCACCTGCATTCGACCGTGCTGGTCGACCGGATCGGCAACGCGCCCTGGCTCGACGCCAGCGCCGCGCCAGGGCTGGGTGCACGCCTGCACGCGCAGGTGGTGGCGCTGACCTCGGCCGATCTCTATCTCATCGTGGCGTGGGTGGCGGTGGCGCTGATCGCGCTGATTCCGTGGTTGCCCACACGCATCCATCCGCCACGTGCCGTGGCTTGAATCCAAGGAACTCCCCTGTGTCCCTGCATCGCAACTCCGTTCCCTTCGTCATCGCCGCCGGCCTGCTGCTGTTCGCTGGCGGTGCCTGGTGGCTGCTGCGCGACGGCCGCCATCAAACCACCAACAATGCCTATGTCACCGCGGACTTCACCGTGGTCGCGCCGAAGATCGCTGGCTTCGTCAGCGAGGTGCGCGTGCAGGACAACCAGAGAGTCAAGGCGGGCGATGTGCTCGCACGCATCGATGACCGCGACTACCAGGTGGCCCTGACCGCCGCGCGTGCCGACCTGGCCAATGCCCGTGCGCAGCTGGCCAATGCACAGGCCGCGCTGGCCCAGCAGGATTCGCTGATCGACCAGGCGCGCGCCACGCTGGATGTGAGCCAGTCCGAACTGACCCTGGCCCAGGCCGACCAGCAGCGGTACGGCGCGTTGGCCCGCGACGGCGCCGGTACCGTGCAGAACGCGCAGCAGGCACAGTCGCGCCAGGCCGTGGCCAGCGCGCACCTGCACCAGGGGCGGGCGGCGCTGCTGACCGCACGCCAGCGCACCGGCATTCTCACTGCTGGCGTGCAAGCCGCGCAGGCGGCGGTGCAACGCGCCGAAGCGGCGCAGGCGCGGGCCGAACTGGACCTGTCGCACACCGAACTGCGCGCGCCGATCGACGGCGTGGTCGGCCGTCGCGCGATCCGCGTGGGCGCCTACCTCACCCCGGGCACGGCGGTGCTGGCGGTGGTGCCGCTGCAACAGGCGTTCGTGGTGGCCAACTTCCAGGAAACGCAGATGACCCGCATGTATGCCGGGCAACGTGTGGATGTGCAGGTGGATGTGTTCCCCGGCCAGCCGCTGCACGGCCGGATCGACAGCATCGCCCCGGCCACCGGCGTGACCTTCGCCGCGATCGCGCCGGAGAACGCCACCGGCAACTTCACCAAGGTGGTGCAGCGGATTCCGGTCAAGATCGTGCTCGACAAAGGCCAGCCGCTGGCGAACAAGCTGCGCGCGGGCATGTCGGTGGAAGCGCGCGTGGACCTGGACAGCGGCGGGCGTGGGCTGCCGGGGGAGGGCGCATGATGATCCGGCAGACGTTGCGTGTGATGGCGGGCAGCGCGCTGTGTACCGCACTGGCCGCCTGCACCCTCGGCCCGGATTTCGTGCGGCCCGAGGCGAGCCTGCCGATGCAATGGGAGGGCAGCGTGATCACCTCGGCGGCCTTTGCCGATGACGCGGCGTGGTGGAACGGCTTCGAGGATCCGCTGCTGGCGGCGCTGGCAGGCCAGGCCATGCAGGCCAATCTGGATGTGCAGCTGGCCGCCAACCGGGTCGCCCAGAGCCGCGCGCTGCGCGGTATCAGTGCCGCCGACCGCGCGCCGGCCGTCAGTGCGACGGTCGGTGCCACCCGTGCCCGCAACAGCGAGGTCGGCCTGAACGATCCGTCCGGCAATGCCGGGCGCGAGGACTACGGGCTGTTCCAGGCCGGTATCGGCCTTGGGTGGGAACTGGATCTATGGGGGCGTGTGCGCCGCCAGGTCGAGATCGCCGATGCCCGCGTGCAGATCGCCAACGAAGACTGGCACGCGGTGCAGACCGCGGTGATGGCCGAAACCGCCCATACGTACCTGCAACTGCGTGCCACGCGACAGTTGCTGACCATCACCGAGGACAATCTGCACATCGCACGCGACGTGCAGCGGCTGACCCTGGCCCGCCAGCAGCAGGGCGTGGCGACCACGCTGCAGGTCGCCAGCGCGGCCGCGCAGGTGGCCGCGCTGGAGGCGCGGCTGGCACCGCTGCAGCACCGGCAATCGCAGCTGCGCAATGCGTTGGCCATGCTGTTGGCACGTTCGCCACGGACCTTGGATGAACAGTTGGACGCGGCGCGGCATGACTGGCCGGCGCTGCCGGCGCTGGCAACCGGCCTGCCCAGCGATCTGGTCGAACGCCGCCCGGACATCCGCCGCGCCGAAGCGGCCCTGCACGCGGCGACGGCTGGCATCGGCGTGGCCAAGACCAGCTTCCTGCCACGCATCACCCTCACTGGCGATGCCGGTTTCCAGGCCAGGCAGCTCGACGACCTGGACGGGTGGAATGCACATCGCTTCAGCATCGGCCCGGCGATCAGTCTGCCGATCTTCCAGGGCGGCCGGCTCAAGGCGAACCTGGCCCTGAGCCGGTTGCAGGAACGCCAGGCCGGGCTGCAGTTCCAGAAGACCGTGCTGCAGGCCTGGCACGAGGTGGATGATGCGATCGGCGGCTACGGCGCAGCGCAGCAGCGTGGGCAGGCGCTGCAGGTGGCCGTGCAGGAAAGTGAGCGTGCGTTGGCCGCGGCGCGCCGCCAGTACCAGGCGGGGGTGATCGATATGCTCGACGTGCTGACCACCCAGCGCATCGCGCTGGACAACCAGGCAGCGCTGGCTGACAGCCAGGCGGCGGCTGCGATCGCACGGGTGGATCTGTATCGCGCGCTGGGTGGCGGCTGGCGCGAGGTGGGGGAAGGCGTGACCCGCGCTGGCAGCGCGTCGGCTGCCCGCGGGGCAGGCAACGCCGATCAACGCACGTTGCGCAGTTCCCAGTGACTGCCGGCCAGCATGCGCAGGCGCTGCTTGAACACCTCGCTGTCGATGCTGGTGGTGGCGCACAGGTTGATGCGCAGATCATCCTGCGCGCCGGTCACGGTCGCGGCCGGATCGGTCGCGCCCCACTGCGGATCGACCGCATCGGGATCGTCCTGCTTGGCGCGCCAACGGTCGAACAGCACCGTGGTGCGCAGGGCGTTCTCGAGTTCTTCGGCCAGCCCGGCCGCACCCTGGGCGCGGAAGGACAGGTCCGGATCGTTGCCGCGCGCCTTGGCCGGATCCGGCAGGCTGATGTCGTAACTAACTGGCATGGTGACCTCCATTGAATGCGGCAAGGCTGGCAGAGACGCGGTGCAATCCGCGTGCAGAACCGGCGGCCGTGCCCGGATCGTGGCATGGCCGCTGCAGGGCTGGCCAGTGTGCTCAGCCGCTGAAGACATGCGGGCCGTCGGCGAAGCCGATCGTTACCGCGCCCTTGCCCACGTTGACCATCCCGGTCAGGCTCATGACCGCCTCGAACACATCCACGCCCTGCGCCTGGCAGGTCTCACGCAGCGCGGCATAACCGGGCAGGGCCCGCAGGTCGGCCAGCTCGCCGCCGTAGCTGATGCACACCGTGGGCGTCATCAGGCCGGCCTTGACCCGTTGCCCGACGAAATCGAACAGCTTCTGCACGGCGTTGTCGAAGCCCTTGATCTTGGCCACCGGCCCGGTCTCGCCGCGGTAGCCATGCAGCACCGGCTTGATGTCCAGCGCACTGCCCAGCGCGGCGCTGATCAGCCCCACGCTGCGATCGCCCTTGTGACGTGCGCGGGCGCGCATGTAGTACAGATCGCGGGTGATCATGTAGCCGTGCACGTTGTGCGCCAGCAGTTCCAGCCGCTCGCGGATCTGCTGCACGCTCGCGCCGCTGTCGCGCAGCCGCACCGCTTCCACCGCGGTCACGCCCTGGGCGGCGAACAGGTTCTGGGTATCGAGCACGCGCAGCGCGAACGGTGAGTTGAACCCTGCCGCCTGCCGTACCGGCTTGTAGTCGTTGAGGATCGCGAAGCTCGCCTGCATCGCGTTGTCATGGATCGGGCTGCGGGTCTTGGTGATCGTCATGCAGAAGACATGGTCGTAGTCGATCACCAGCTTGCCCAGGAACAGGTCCCGGATCTGGTTGACGGTGAACGGAATGGTCTCCGCCTCGGCGCCGTGCTCGGCCACGTGGGCATGCAGGAAACTCAGCGTGGCCTGTTCGTCGCGATGGTCGGCCAGCATGGCTTCGCCGATGCGGACGGTGATCGGCAGCAGCACGATGTTGTGTTGTTCAATGAAATCCTGCGGCAGATCGCACGCAGAGTCGACCACGATTCCGATGCGCATCCTGTGCCCCTCCGGCAGGTTGTAGGTTCGGAAACGTGAACGCTATCGCAAAACGGCTCGACTTGCCTGACCGGGGAGAGGGGCCGGGCGTCAGCGGCTGCGTTCCACCGCCACCGGCAGGTCCTTGATCCGGGCCCACTCCCCCTGCTCAAGCAGGCCCGGGTCGGCCAGCACCGCCTGCATCAGCGGGTGGGCGTCGTTGCCCCAGAACAGTTCGCTGCCGATCGCCAGCGTCGGCACGCCGAACACCCCCGCGGCCAGCGCGGCATCCGTGTTGCGCCGCAGTTCCTCTTTGACCGACGGTGCGCCGATCGCCGCGGCGACATCGGCGATGTCCAGCATCGCGCCGGGCAGGGCGAGCGCGGCGGCACTGTCGCCGGCGTGGCCATCGCGCCAGATCCAGTTGAACAGGATCTCGACCGCCTCGTGGCTGGCACCGGCGGCCAGGCACAGACGCAGCGCCGCCAGCGGATTGAACGGATGGCCCGGCGGAAAGCGCAGTGTCACCCCGGCGCTGCGCGCCTGCCACAACGCCTGCCGGTAGGTGAACACCCGCTTGGCCGGAATCTCGGCCGGGCCCAGGTTGCCCAGGTGATGCAGTACCGCGCCCAAGGCGATCGGCACCGGGGCGATGCTCTTGACCTGCGGCAACGCCTTGAGCTGTTGCCAGTGCAGATAGGCGAACGGTGAGACGAAATCGAAGTACCAGCGCAGGGCCATGATCGGGTGCTCACGTTGCAGGACGACAGGGGTGCGCAAACAGGGCCGCCGCAGGCAGCGGCCCTGTGCAGGGGCTCAGCGCGAGTATGCGCGTGGTTCGCTCGACGCCGGGGCCTGGTAGCGGTCGCGCAGTTCGGTCTGGCGTGAACGCATCGGCATCGCGCGGCCCCCCAGCCAGACCTGCTCTGCATAGTGGCCGACATCCAGCGGATCGCCCTCCCACAGCACCAGGTCGGCCAGCTTGCCGGGCTCGATGGTGCCGAGGCGGTCGCCGACGCCCAGCGCCTGTGCCGGGACCCGGGTCAGGCCAGCCAGGCCATCCCCCCAGGGCAGCCCGTTGGCGACCGCATTGCCGGCCAGCTGGCGCATCTTGCGCGCGTTGTGCGAGGCATCGTCGCGCTGGGCGAAGCTGACCGGCACACCGGCCGCCTGCAGGCGCGCGGCGTTCTGCAGGGTCGCGCCGAGTTGATCGAAGCTGGTCGGCAGGTTGCCCAGCCCATCCACGAACACCGGCACGCCGGCCTGGGCCAGCTGCGGCGCCAGGCGCCACGCCTCGGCCCCGCCGGCGATGGCGATCCTGACCTTCTCGCGGCCGGCCCAGCGCAGCAGCTGGCGGATGTCGGCGGCGCGGTCGACCTGCACCACGATCCGCCCCTGGCCGGCCAGGTAACGCGCCAGCGTGGCGCGCCCGGCCGGTGTCAGCAGGGCATGCGGCGAATCGGCCGGAACGCGGCCCCGTGCTTCGCTGACCATCTGCTCCAGCAGCATCCACTGCGCGGCGCGCGAGGTGCCGGTCAGCTCCGCACCGGACGCGCCGAGACGAATGAATAACGCCTGCGGGCCGACCGGATCGGCACTGCCGTCCAGCCGCACCACCCCGCCCTGGCCGGCGATGAAGCCGCCGCCGGTATTCGCCCCGAGCAGGGTGAAGCCGATGCCGTCCAGCCGCGCGACCGGGATCAGCACCGAGTCCGGATTGAAGGCCAGGGTCACGTCGAATTCCGGGCGCAGCGGCTGGTCGTCCAGTTTCAGCGTGCTGTCCACCGTGGCTGACTCGCCGGAGACTTCTTCGATGCCGATATCGGTGATGCCGCCGAACAGCGCCGGAGTGAGCGGCCTGCCTGCCGCTTCGACCACGGCCACGCCGGCCGGCGCCGACAGGCCCGGACCGACGGCGCGGATCACGCCGCCCTGGACCAGCACGTCGCTGTGCTCCAGGCTGCCGCGTGCGGCGGCGGTATGCACGGTGGCATTGCGGATCAGCAGATCCTGCGCGAACAATGCGGGGGCGGCGCAGGCACCGGCAAGCAACAGCAGTGCGCGCGGCAGCAGGCGCATCGGGACGCGGCGGCTCATGGGCGCGCCTCCTGGCCAAGCATGAAGTCCGACAGCGGCTGCCGCCTCACGTCCTGGCGGTCATAGACCTGGTGGCCATCCACGTAGACTTTCTCGGCCAGCGCATAGGAGCTGAAAGGACTGCCGTTCCACACCACCACATCGCCCATCTTGCCGGCCTCCAGGCTGCCGGTCTGCGTCTCCACGCCGAGCGAGCGCGCTGCGTTGGAGGTCAGCCACATCATGGCCCGCTCCGGGGCGATCTCGATGCCGGCACGACGTGCGTTGGCGATCACCTTGGCCGCCTCCTGGTTCAAGCGCTGGATGCCCTCGGGCGAATCGGAATGCACGATCGCGCAGCTGTTGGCCGGGCGGTCGACCAGCGCGATGTTCTCCTGGATGCCATCGAAGGCTTCCATCTTGAAGCCCCACCAGTCGGCCCACAGCGCACCGCACACGCCTTCCTCGGCGAGCCGGTCGGCCAGCTTGTAGGCCTCCACCGCGTGATGGAAGGCGGCGATCTTGAAGCCGAACTCCTTGGAGAGATCCAGCATCGTGGCCATCTCATCGGCGCGGTAGCAGTGGATGTGCACGCGGATATCGCCCTGGATCGCGCCGGCCAGCGTATCCAGCTTGAGGTCGCGCTTGCCGCCGCTGTCGCCGGCACTGTCGCCCTTGTCGTCACCGCTGAACCAGCGCTTCTTCTTCGGCTGTTTCGGGGTGTTCTTGGCGATGTACTCGCTGGCATCGATGAAGGCTGCACGGTAACCGGCGACATTGCCCATGCGCGTGCCCGGGGCGGTGCCCTTGCCACCGTAGACACGCTTGGGGTTCTCGCCGCAGGCCATCTTCAGGCCCCACGGCGCACCGGGGAACTTCATGGACTGGTAGGTCGTCGCGGGTACGTTCTTCAAGGTCACGCCGCGGCCGCCGACCAGGTTGGCCGAGCCGGGCAGTACCTGCATCGAGGTCACGCCACCGGCCAGTGCCGCGGCGAAGCCCGGATCCTGCGGCCACACCGAGTGCTCGGCCCAGACGTTGGCGGTGACCGGGGCAGTCATCTCGTTGCCGTCGCTGTGCGCGCTGACGCCCGGGCTGGGATACACGCCCAGGTGCGAGTGCACATCGATGATGCCCGGCGTGACCCACTTGCCCTGGCCATCGACACGCACCGCATCGGCCGGTGCCGTCAGGCCGGTACCCACCGCCGCGATGCGGCCGTCGCGCAGCAGCACATCGGCGTTGTCCAGGCGCACGCCGGTGCCGGTGAGCACAGTGGCATTGCTGATCAACACCGGCGCCGAGGCGATCGGCGCATAGGTGCTGGGGTAGGGATCTTGGAGGAAACGCGACGCGGCGGGCGCCGGCGCGGACACGATCGACATCAACGCCAGGCCAACGCCGACGCTCAACAACTTCTGCATGGTTCTCCCCGAAGCCGCATGGACACAATGACCCGACGCTAGCCGGGAGCGGGGCGCCTTGCCAAGTGACCTTTTGCATATTTTTATCAAATGGGATCTAGCATCGTTATCAGAAACAATTGTGAACTTTCCATGAATTTTTCGGTTACGCTCAGGTCGGCATCGGCGTGATCGATGCCGGTTCCAGAAGCATTGCTGATCCTCCCGTTCCAGATTCCGACACTCGAACCAGATCAAGGAAGTTCTCAGTACATGACCCTGCACTCCCTGTCCCGCGCGGCGTCCCGCCGTCCTTCGCCGTCCCTGCTGGCCTCGGCCATCACCGGCACCCTGCTTGCCGCCATCGCCGTTCCGGCGCTGGCCAGCCCCACCACCGATGTCCTGCAGCGTTACCAGCAGCAGCGCGCAGAGCAGTCCGTCGCGTTCGCGCGTGACCTGCACAGCGCTTCGCTGGCGGCGATCTTTGTTGCGCCGACCGGCGCCAACGACCAGACCGTTTCCTTCACGAGCCCGCGCACCAGCGCCGAGGCCGCCGGCCCCATTCTGGGCAAGCCGGGTGATGTGGAAAGCTGGCATAGCGATGAGTTCAATGCCGACTGGGGTCTGGCCGCGATGGGGGCCGATTACGCGTATGCGCGCGGCCTTACCGGTCAGGGCGTGCGTTTGGGCGTGTTCGATTCGGGCTCTGCCCTTGCCCACGACGAATTCGCCGGACGCAACACCTCCAGCATCTCCATCGGCAACGGCGGCTGCGCCGACCCGAGCATCGTGGCGGGCGAAGGCGCCTGCGGCAGTACCCGCGGCGACCAGCCCGGGTACAACTACTACGGTCTGGGTCCCGGTGTGCCTCCAGCGCTTGCTGATCGACTGATCGCGGCGGGCCAGCCGTACGGTTTCAGCTACGCCGACCATGGCACGCACGTGTTGGGTACCGTTGGCGCCAACCGCGATGGCACCGGGATGCATGGCGTGGCCTTTGGCGCCAACCTGACCGCTGCCCGCGTCTTTGGCGACACGTATTACGAGTGGCGCCTGGATCCTGACAACTTCTACCGGCCGCGTGCGCTGTATCGCACTGACCCGGACGATGCAGCAACGCTGGACATGTATGCACAGGCCGAGGCACAGGGCGTGCGCGTGCTCAATCACAGTTGGGGTATCTCGACCCGCCATGCCACGGTGGCCAGTCTGGACGCGCAGTACGCAGCGATCGGCGCGGACTATGGTGTTTACGGCAGCATTTACGGTGATACCGAGGGTGCACCGGGTTCCAAGCTGATCCAGGTGTGGTCGGCAGGCAACTCGGCCGGGGGGATGGCCGGCATCACGGCGGCATTGCCGCGCTGGAACCCGGAGATCGAGCCGTACTGGCTGGCCGTCGCGAATGTCCGCCTCCCCACCGCAGGGGAAACGGACTACGTCATTGATGCCAGTTCCAGCATCTGCGGTGCTTCGGCCAACTGGTGCCTGTCCGCACCGGGCACCAACATCGCCAGCACGATCGTGGCCGGCGAGATCAACGGTCGCATGGAGCTGACCGAGGATTACCTGCGTTTTCTCATCGAAAGCGAAAGTCCTGAATACACCTACGGCTACAAGACCGGCACATCGATGGCGGCACCGCACATCACCGGTGCGCTCGGTCTGCTGATGGAGCGCTTCCCGTACCTGGACAACGCACAGGTACGCGATGTGTTGTTGACCACGGCACGCGACCTGGGCGCGCCCGGCGTCGACGCGATCTACGGCTGGGGCATGGTCGATCTGAAGACCGCCATCGAAGGCTACGGCCTGCTGCGCGTGGACACCGACGTGGTCATGAACCAGAAGGCCGGTGGCCTGAAGGTGTGGGAAGGCGATGCGTGGGACGACTGGACCAATGACATCGGCGGCCCGGGCAAGCTGACCAAGTCCGGCATCGGCTGGCTGCGCCTGAGCGGTGACAACAGCTTCAACGGCGCCATCGTGCGCGACGGCGTGCTGGAACTGGACGGTGCCAATGCACTGACCGCTTCGGTCGATGTGCAGGGCGGCCAGTTCCTGCTCAACGGCAGCCTGGTGTCCACCACGCTCAACAGCCTGGGGGGCAGCAGCGTGATCTCCACCACGGGCGTGCTCGATGGCTCGGCACTCAACGTGACCGGCGGCTCGGTCACCTTCAACGGCCTGCAGCAGGCGGGCGACACCACGGTCGGCAGCGGCGGCAGCTTTGTGCTCAATGGCCGGCTGGTCGACAGCTCGCTGACCTCTGCGGGCGCCACCCGCGTCAATGCCGGGGCCCTGCTGGACGGCTCGGATCTGTTCGTCACCGCCGGCACCGTGTCCTTCAACGGCGTGCAGCAGGATGGCGCGACGGTGGTCGGTGCCAAGGGCACCTTGAAGGGCGTCGGCACGCTGGGCAGCACCCGCGTGGAAGGCATCATCGCCCCGGGCAACTCGATCGGCACGCTGACCGTCAACGGCGATTACGTGCAGACCGCCACCGGCATCTACCAGGCCGAGCTGGCGCCGGGCAGCCGCAGCGATCTGCTGCGTGTCACCGGTACGGCTACGCTGGGCGGCACGCTGAAGGCGCTGCCGGAGGCCGGCGTGTACTACCTCGGCGAGCAGTTCAACTTCCTGCAGGCCGCCGGTGGCATCAACGGTCAGTTCGCCACGACCGACTTCTCGGCCTTCTCGCCGTTCCTGAAGTTCAGCCTGGGCTACAGCGCCAATGGGCTGCGCATCGACGTCGCCCGCGGCAACGCGCTGGCCAGCGCTGCGGTCACGCCGAACCAGATCGCCGTGGCCACCAGCGCCGATGGCCTGGCCATCAACCAGGGCCTGCCCAGGCCGCTGACCCAGCTGTTCCCGGCCCAGGTCGGTGCAGCACTGGATGCGCTGAGTGGTGAACTCCACGCCGCCACGCCGATGGCGCTGGTGGAAAGCAGCCGCTACCTGCGTGATGCGGCCCTGAGCCGTGCGGTCGGCGTGCGTTCGCCGGGTGCCGCGGATGAGGCTGCCGGTGGTGCATGGGTGCAGGCGATCGGGGGCAGCGGCAAGCTCGACGGCGATGCCAACGCTGCGCGCACCGATTCCAACAGCAACGGGCTGCTGGTCGGTGCCGATCATGTGTTCGGTGGTGGCTGGCAGGTCGGTGGGCTGGTCGGTACCGGCCGTACCGACATCAAGCAGGCCGCGGGTCGCGGCGCCCGGTCGGAGATCGACAACACCCACTTCGGTGCCTACGTGGGCAACCAGTGGGGGGCATTTGGCCTGCGCGCCGGCCTGGGCTATTCCCGTCATGACGTGGACAGCAAGCGTCAGCTGACGTTTGCCGGCTACCAGGACGCGCTGTCGGCCAAGTACGACGCCACCACCCGCCAGGGCTTCATCGAGGGCGCGTACCGCTTCGGTGGTCGCGAGGCCGGGCTGGAGCCGTACCTGCAGTTCGCCCGGGTCGAGGTGGATGTGGACGGCATCACCGAGCAGGGGGGGGCTGCGGCACTGCACGGCCAGGTCGCCGACACCCGCACCAACGTGGCGACCGCCGGCGTTCGGTTCGACAAGGGCCTGAAGACCTCGTGGCAGCAGGAAAGCTGGCTGCATGTCCGCGGTGGCGTCGGCTACCGCCGTGCCTCCGGCGACCGCAGCCAGGTCGCCGATCTGGCCTGGACCGGCGGCAACAGCTTCGCGGTCAGCGGTGCGGCGATTGCCGACAACGCCGTGGTCGCCGAGCTGGGCCTGTCGGCCTGGTTGAGCCCGCGCAACCAGCTGGAGCTGGGCTACAACGGCACCTTCGGTGACGACGCCCGCGACCGCAGCGTCACCGCGCGCTGGTCCGTGCAGTTCTGATCTAGCGGTACCGGTAAACGGGAAAAGGCGGCCATGGGCCGCCTTTTTCTTGCCCACGGCCGCCAGGTCGCGATCGCCACTTGCGCCGCTGTCATCCAAGGTGGAAGGTTTAAGCAGGCGGGCAACCCGCGCCCGCAGAGAACCGGACAGTCACAAGGAGGTGCCGATGAAGGTAACCGAAGGCTTTGATCGCAGGCATGCCAGGCACTACTACCTGGTGCTGGTCCTGCTGGCCTTCGCGTCTGGCCTGATGCTGGTGGCCGGCTTCGTGGAGCATTCGCCCAGCGGGCTACCCAACGAGGTGCGCATCGTCCTCGCCGCCCTCTCCCTGTTGTCGTGCACTGCCAGCTACCTGGCCATCAAGCGGATCCAGTACCCCTTTCTGTTGGTTGGCATGTCCTCCATCGCCTTTGCGGCGTCGCTGTGGGGCTTTGGTGCGCCCATGGCGCTGGTCCTGCTGCTGGCCATACCCGCCGCCCTTCTTTCGCTGGCCTCGCTCATCCTCCACGGCAAGGCCGATGGGATCGACCACCCGGATTGAGTGCCCACCCTCGACGCCACGCGGCGGGTCTCGCAGAATTGTCGCCTGTCGTTCGTTGGATCCATCATGAAAACCAAGCAGGACATCGTTGAAAACTGGCTGCCGCGCTACACCGGCGTGCCGTTGGAACACTTCGGCCAGCACATCCTGCTGACCAACTTCGGTGGCTACCTGCATACCTTTTCCCAGCTCACCGGGGCGCCCACCCAGGGTGCGGACCGGCCGATGGCCAGCGTCACCAGTGACGACATCACCCTGATCAACTTCGGCATGGGCAGCCCCAACGCGGCCATCATCATGGACCTGCTGTCGGCGGTGATGCCCAAGGCCGTATTGTTCCTGGGCAAGTGCGGCGGGCTCAAGCGCAAGAACCAGCTGGGTGACCTGATCCTGCCGATCGCCGCGATCCGTGGCGAGGGCACCTCCAGCGATTACCTGCCACCGGAAGTCCCGGCCCTGCCGGCCTTTGCCCTCCAGCGGGCGGTCTCGACCATGGTCCGCGACCTCGGCCACGACTACTGGACCGGGACCGTCTACACGACCAACCGCCGGGTCTGGGAGCACGATGAAGCCTTCAAGGAAAAGCTGCGGGTGATGCGCTGCATGGCCATCGACATGGAGACGGCAACCCTGTTCGCCGCCGGCTTTGCCAACCACATCCCGATCGGGGCCTTGCTGTTGGTGTCCGACCAGCCGATGATTCCCGACGGCGTGAAGACCGAGGTCTCCGATGCCAAGGTCAGCTCACAGTTCGTCGAGAACCATATCCAGATCGGTATCGAGGCACTTAAGCTGATACGGCGCAATGGCAAGTCGGTCCGCCACCTGCGTTTTGACGAGTAACGGCAATGGAACGGATGGGCGTCTTGGGGCGGGCCATCCACAGGGGTAGTGAATGGACGTGGCGGCACAAGTAGTGGAGTTCTGGCGCGACGCCGGACCGCAGAAGTGGTTCGCGCGCGATGACGCGTTCGATGCGCGGTTTCGCCAGCAGTTCCAGGACGCGCATTTCGCCGCCGCCCGGCGTGCCCGCGAGCATTGGCTCAGCAGTGCCGATGGCGCGCTGGCACTGATGATCCTGCTCGACCAGTTCCCGCGCAACTGCTTCCGCGATACGGCCCATTCCTACGCCACCGATGGCCTGGCGCGTCATTACGCCATGCGCGCGGTGGAAGAAGGCCTGGACCTGCAGCTGGTGCCCAAGCTGCGGGCCTTCATCTATCTGCCGTTCGAGCACTCCGAGGATCCGCAGGACCAGGAACGCTCGGTGGCGATGTTCGATGCGCTCGGCGACAAGGAATACCTGCAGTACGCCGAACTGCACCGCGACATCATCCGCCGGTTCGGCCGCTTTCCGCATCGCAATGCGGTGCTGGGCCGGATGCCGACGCCGGAGGAACTGGATTACCTGGCCGAAGGCGGGTTTGCGGGGTAACCGATGGACGCCCGGGCGCCACGCACAAAAAACGCCGGCATTGCCGGCGTTTTTCTGTGCAGTGACGTGCTGAAGATCAGTACTTCGGCACGCCGTTGTCCACCTCGTTCGACCAGGCATCGATGCCGCCGGTGATGTTGGACACCTTGGTGAAGCCCAGGGCACGGAACTGCTCGGCGGCCTGTGCGCTGCGGCCACCGTGATGGCACAGGAAGGCCAGCGCGGTGTCCTTGGGCAGGGCTTCCAGGCGGGCGCGGTTGTCGCCGTCGAACGTTTCGAACGGGGCGTTGATCGCCGCGATCGCACGCTCGTCGGCCGGGCGCACGTCGACCACGGTGATGCTGCCGGCACGCAGCTGGTCGTCGGCGTCGCGCACGCTCAGTTCCTGCACCGCCTTGGGGGCGTTCGGGTTGTCGATCGCCAGGCCCTTGCCGCGGATGTCGTCCACCCAGTCGATGGTGATGCCTTCGGCGCGACGGGCGCTGGCCAGGTCGAACTGCACGCGCAGGCCGTTGGACTCGGCGGCGATCGCGTTGTCGTCGTGCGGGGCCAGCTGGAAGTTCGGCTGGAAGCGCGCGTCGATGCCCAGCTGCAGCGCAGCACCCGGGGAATCGGCCAGCGCGCCACGCAGCATTTCCACCGCGGCCGGAGTCACGGTGATGCGCGGCGGGGTGCGGTCCGGGGCGGCAAGCCCAAGCACGCTGCTCAGCTCACCGCTGCCGGCCATCTGCAGGATGATGTCGCTGCCACCGATCAGCTCGCCATCGATGTACAGCTGCGGGATGGTCGGCCACTCGCCGTAGGCCTTGATGCCTTCGCGGATCTCCGCGTCGGCCAGCACGTTGACGTGGTCGAACTCCACGCCGAGGTCCTGCAGGGCGCCGACGGCCTTGGCCGAGAAACCGCACTGCGGCATGCTCGGCTGACCCTTCATGAACAGCACGACGCGGTTGGCGTTGAGAATGGATTCGATGCGCGAGCGCAGGGCGGGATCAAGGGACATGACGGTCGGGGTCCGGATATGCGAACCGCCTATTCTACGCGGCATGGCATCATGGGGCATGACCGTACCGGAAACGTTGTATCGCATTCCCCGGCGCCCCTGGCGCTGGCTGCCGTGGCTGGTGCTGTCGCAGGTGCTGGTGGTGCTGGCCTGGGTCGCCTGGGGCTGGCGCTGCGGGCTGCCGCTGATGGTGGCGTCCCATGCCCTGTTCATGGTGCCGGTGTTCCTGCCCAACAGCCGCTTCTATGCCCCGGTGCTCAGCCGCCTGCCTGGCCAGGCGCGGAAGGTCTGGCTGACCATCGATGATGGGCCGTCGGAAGAAACCCCGGGGGTGCTCGAGCTGCTGGACCGTTACGAGGCCAAGGCGACCTTCTTCCTGGTCGGTGAACGCGCGCAGGCGCGGCCGGAGCTGGTGCAGGCGATGCTGGCCCGCGGGCACAGCCTGGGCAACCACAGCCACCGCCACCCCCAGGCCCGCTTCTGGCGGCTGGGGCGGCAGGCCATGGCGGAGGAAATCGCGCAGTGCCAGCAGGCCCTCACCGCGATTGCCGGCACGCCGCCGCGCTGGTATCGCTCGGTGGTGGGGATGACCAATCCGTTCGTGGCCCCTGCATTGAAGCAGTGGCAGCTGACCCGGGTCGGCTGGAGCGCCCGTGGTTTCGACGGTGTCGATTGCACGCCCGGCCAGGTGGTCGAGCGGATCACCCGTGATCTGGCGCCCGGCAGCATCGTGCTGCTGCATGAGGGCGCCGCGCATGGCCACAACCTGGCCATCATCGAAGCGGTGCTGCAGGCGGTGCAGGCGCGTGGCCTGCATGCCGGCCTGCCGGACTGACGCCAGCCGGGGGACCGGCGCAGGCCGGGCTCAGCTCAGCGAGCCGATGACCATCAGCAGCACCACGCCGAGCATGCTGCCGATCGAGAACACCAGGCCGAGCACGGCGAACACGCGACGGCGGTCCGCCTGCACTGCACCGGCCACGCCCAGGCCGAAGGCCACCAGCTGCATCAGGGCGGTGAGCATCAGGCCAAGACCGACCAGGATCGCCGACATCGAGGTTTCTTCCATGCCGCCCGGCGTCGTGGTCTCGATGATGCCGGCGATGACGACCAGGCCCAGCATCAACACGGCGCCGCACACGGCGGTAATGAACGCGGCAATACCCATGCCGGAATGAGGGGTGTGCATCAGGGCTCCTTGTCGATGCGGTGGAACGGATGGTGTCAGTGGGCCAGGGCGGGCGTGGTCGGGGTCGTGGCGCCTGCGGGCGGGTGCGACGCATGCCACTGGTCGCTGATCCAGCCCCCGAGCGAGAGCTGGGCGATCAGCAGGCCCAGGGTCACCAGCAGCGCGATGATGCCGAACAGGCGGCGCCGGCGGGGTTGCAGCACGCTGCCCAGGCCGAGCAGCAGGGCCAGGATCGCCAGGCCGACGCTGCTGCCCAGCAGTGCGGCCAGCGACCATGGCAGCTCGCGCATCGCCGCGTGTTCGGGCGCATGGGCGTAATGCATGCTCAGCAGCAGCATCACCAGGCCCACGCCACTGACGATCAGCGCGGCGATGCCAAGCGCGGAATGTCGGGTCTGTCGAGGCATGGGTGGCTCCGTGCCGGAAGGGGGGCGCGAGTATGCGCGCGTGCGGCCGGTGGCGCGAGCCACGTCGGTCAAGCGACGCGCGCCCGATCGCCGACGATCAGCCAGTTGTTGAACGGGGTGTTGCCATACAGCGGTGTCATCCGCAGCTGCAGCCCGGCCTGCTCCAGGGGGGCGCGCAGGCTCCCGGCATCGGGGTAATGGCGTGGCCGCGTGCCCATCCACCCGACCAGGTGCGCGAGCATGTCGGTGATGCGCGTGGTGCGATCGCGTCCACTGTTGTCGGCCAGCACAGTGCGGATCACCAGCCGCGCACCGGGCGCCACGCGTGCGGCGGCCTCGTGCAGCAACCGGGTCTGGGCCGGGGCAGGCAGGTACTGCAACACGTCCAGCAGCGCGACGTTGCCGTGGTGTGCGGGCAGGGCGGCGCTGGCATCCACGCAGGTGAACCGGGCGTGCGGCAGCGCGGCGCGTGCGCTGGCCCGCTCGGCGCGGGCAACTTTGTCGGCGTCGATATCCAGGCCGTGGTACGCCAGCGCACTGCCGTGCTGGTGCAGCACGTGGGCCAGCAGGCCCAAACCGCAGCCGATATCCAGCAAGGGCGCGGCAGGTGCATCCTCCAGCGCGGCGAGCACCCCGGGATACAGCGGATCGCTGCCAAGTTTGCCGCGGCTGTAGTAATAATCGCGGCGGTTGCCGAAGCGCTGTGCCGGCAGGAACGCCGTGGCGATCCGGCGGGCCTGCTCCCTGGCCAGCGGCAGCGTGGCCTCGCTCAGCGGCTCGGCTCCGCCCACAGCACGCGCGTGACTTCAAACGCGCGCTGGTGCCACAGCGTGTACATCGCCGCGGAGGGGTGCAGGCCATCGTCGGCCAGCATCATCGTCTCGCCCCCCCATTGGCGGCTCAGGTCGGTGATGTCGACAAACGCTACATCGTGCTCGGCGCAGATCGCTGCCGCCGCCGCGTTGTAGGCATCCAGTTCCTGCCCGATCCGCACGCGGTCGCGGCCGGATGCCACGGCATACGGGGTCACGCCCCAGTCGGGGATCGAGAGCGCCAGCACCCGCGCGGCACGGTCACCGGCGAAGGCGAGCGCGCGCTGCAGCAGCGCGGTGAAGCGCGGGCGGTACTCGTCCACGCTGCGCCCACGGTATTGATCATTGACCCCGATCAGCAGGCTCACCAGCTCGAACGGCCCCTGCGGTGCGCCTGCATCGATGCCGGCTTCAAGTTCGTCGGTGGTCCAGCCGGTGGTGGCGATGATCGTCGGATCATCCACCGCAACGCCGATGTCGCGCAGCGCTGCCGCCAGCTGCGTCGGCCAGCGCCCGGCCGGCGCGACGCCTTCGCCGATCGTGTAGGAGTCGCCCAGCGCCAGATACGGCAGGCCCATCAGGCCACCGCGCTGCGCGGCTTGAGCGGCACCACCTTGGTGTTGGCCTCGGCACGGCGTGCCAGGGCGCGGTCGATGCGTGCGAACACATCGCGCATCACCTCCGGCTCGGGCAGCAGGGTCACGCGGAAGTGGTGGCGGTAGGGCACGTTGAAGCTCGAACCCGGCACCACCAGCACGCCTTCCTCGTTCATCAGTTCCAGCGCGAAATCATGGTCGTCGAAGCTGCGTGCCGCCGCACCGACCACCGCCGGGAACGCATACAGCGCGCCGGCCGGCGCCACCAGCGACAGATGCTCACTGGCATCGCAGGCCTCGATCACCGCGCGGCGGGTTTCATACAGGCGGCCACCGGGCGCGCACAGCGGCGAGATGGTGTCCGGCCCGTTCACCGCCGCGTCGATGGCGTACTGGCCGGGCACGTTGGCGCACAGGCGCAGCGCGCTGAGCAGGTCCATCGCCGCGCGGAACTCGCCCAGCCGCTCGGCCGCGCCGGACAGCATCGCCCAGCCCACCCGCCAGCCGCAGGCGCGATGCACCTTGCTCAGGCCGCTGAAGGTGATGCACGGGTGCTCGCCGGCCAGCGGCGCGACGGCATGGAACTGCGCATCGTCGTAGAGGATCTGATCGTAGATTTCATCGACCATCAGCAGCAGGTTGTGCTTGGCCGCGATGGCGACGATGCGCTCAAGCAGCTCGCGCGAGTAGCTGGCGCCGCTGGGGTTGTTCGGGTTGATCAGCACGATCGCGCGGGTGCGCGAGGAGACCAGGGCCTCGATCTCGACCGGGTCGGGCTGGAAGCCGTTCTCCGGCGCGCAGCGGTAATAGACCGGGCGGCCATCGTTGAGGATGGTCGCCGCCGACCACAGCGGGTAATCCGGGGAGGGCACCAGCACTTCGTCGCCCGGGTTGAGCAGGGCACGCAGCGACAGGTCGATCAGCTCGCTGACGCCATTGCCGATGAATACCCGGTCCGGGTGCGCATCGGGTGCGCCGCGCCGGGCGTACGCGGCGGCGATGGCTTCGCGCGCCTCCGGCAGGCCCTGCTGGTGGGTGTAGGGATCGGTGCGGCCCATGTCGTCGGCGATCGCGCGCTGCAGGTGCTCCGGCGCACGGAACCCGAAATTGCCCGGGTTGCCGATGTTGAGCTTGATCAGCTTGCGGCCCTGGGCCTCCAGCTCCCGCGCTCGTCGCGCCAGTTCGCCCCGGATCTCGTAGCGGACTTCGGACAGGCGCTCGCGGGTGGCGAGCGGCTTCAGCGGGGGCGTGGACATGAACGGGCCGTCATTCAGGCATGGAAACCGCATGGTAGCGGAATTGTTGCGTTGCAGGGCAAGCGTTTCCGGCCGCATTCCCTGCGCTGGCAAGGCGGTTTCAAGTGAAAGGATTTCCACCGCTCCACCGCGGCGCCGGCCCATCGCGGCGACGCCCGGCCGCCACACCCTTTAGAATGGGCACGATGAGCGAACCCACTGATTACCGTGCCCTGCAGACCATCGGCTGGCCCTGGCCGGGCGGCCCTGAACTGCCGGCCTGGCAGGCCCTGTTCGAGCAGTTCCCGCAGGCGCGCCCGGGCCGGGTGATCGAGCAGCATCGCACCGGCTACATCGTGTCCGATGCGCCGGACGCGGCGATCAAGACCGAGTCGCCGCCGGAGTGGCAGCGCCCGCGCTTCCCCAGCCACGAGCGCGCGGCGGTGGGCGACTGGGTGCTGCTGGAGGGGATCAAGATCGTGGCCCTGCTGCCGCGGCGCACCGCGATCAAGCGTGGCGCGGCCGGCGAGCATTACCACCAGCAGGTGATCGCGGCCAACATCGATACGGTGTTCATCGTCTGTGGCCTGGATGCGGACTTCAATCCGCGCCGGATCGAACGCTACCTGCTGCTGGTCGGCGGGGGCGGCGCGCAGCCGGTGGTGGTGCTGACCAAGGCCGACCAGACCGAATACAGCCAGGACGCCCTGGACGTGCTGGAAGAACTGGCCGCGCAGAACATCCCGCTGCTGGCCATCAACGGCAAGGACCCGGCCAGTGCCTCGGCCCTGCTGCCGTGGCTGGCCGCTGGCCAGACCGTGGTGCTGGTGGGATCTTCCGGGGCCGGCAAGTCGACCCTGACCAATACGCTGCTGGGCGAGGAGCGGATGAAGACCGCCGATGTGCGCGTCAACGACTCGCGCGGGCGCCACACCACCACCCACCGCGCGCTGATCCCGCTGCCGGCCGGCGCCTGCCTGATCGATACCCCCGGCATGCGCGAACTCAAGCCGACCGGTGAGGAGGCCCTGAGCGAAGGTGGCTTCTCCGACGTGGAAGCCCTGTCGGCGCAATGCCGTTTCCGCGACTGCGCCCACCAGCGTGAGCCGGGCTGCGCGATCCGCGCGGCCATCGAGGACGGCACGCTGGATGAAGAGCGCCTGCTCAACTACTTCAAGCTGAAAGAAGAAGTGGCTGCCGCCGCTGCCAAGCTGGCCGTGCGCCAGGCGCAGCAGGCGATCGAACGCAAGCACGTGGGCAAGGGCGCCCAGTGGCGCCCGGGCGGTAAGGGCGGCCGGCGATAGCTTTTGCTACTGTCCGTCCATGGACACGCCAATGACCGTGGATCGTGACGTTGCCCACCACACCGCGCTCGATGCCCAACTGGTCGAGGCGGTGGGCGGGATCAAACTGCTGGGATTGACCAGCTGGCCGGCAGCGCTGCAGGCCCCGTTCCTGGCCAGCGTCGCCCGCGGCCAGCCGGTGCTGCCGCAGGTCGACTACCCCCGGCTCGATTTCAGCGATACCCGCCACCGGCTGGCTGCGATCAGCGCCCAATGCGATCCCGACCATCCCATCGGCCTGTACGTGCAGCGCTCGGCGCACAGCTGGGACCAGGCCGCCGGACTGCTCGAATCGCTGGGGACCGCCGAGGTCGACCGATATTCGGTGGAGTTGTTCGGCGCGCCGGAGCAGCCATTGCCAGGCAATGGACCCAGTACCCGCGATGCTGCCCGCCACTTCATCCAGATCGCGCAGGAGCTGGACCACGAACTGCTCGCACCCGAAGAGCAGGTGCCGGTCTCGGCCACTGCGCTGCAGCTGCAGTTGCAGAGCGATCTGGATGCGTTCTTCGAGTCGCGCATCATCACCGTGCAGCTGGATCCGGAGCTGATCTCCAAGGCCGCCGCCGGCCCCAACCGGATCCGCCTGCGCACCAGTGCCCGCTTCAGCGCCTACGACCGCGCGCAGCTGTTCCACCATGAAGCACTGGTGCACTCGCTGACCGCACTCAACGGACGCGAGCAGCCGCACCTGCCCAGCCTGGCGCTGTCCTCGCCGCGGGTCACCGCCACCCAGGAGGGGCTGGCCACGTTCGCCGAACAGATCACCGGCAGCATCGACATCGAGCGCCTCAAGCGCATCAGCCTGCGTACCGAAGCCATCGCGATGGCACGCGAGGGCGCCGATTTCATCGAGGTGTTCCGCTATTTCTGCGCGGCGGGGCAGAACAACGAAGAGAGCTTTGCCTCGGCCCAGCGCGTGTTCCGCGGCGTGCCGCCGAGCGGCGGCGCAGCCTTCACCAAGGACACCGTGTACCTGCGTGGGCTGGTCTCGGTGCACACCTTCTTCCGCCACATGCTGGCCGAAGACCGCCTGCAGGTCTGCCGCTGGTTGTTTGCCGGCAAGATGTCGCTCACCGATGCGATCGCGTTCGCGCCGCTGTTCGAAGAGGGCATCCTGCGCCCGCCGCGCTGGCTCCCGCACTGGGTCAGCCGCGCGAATGGGCTGGCCGGCATGCTCGCCTTCTCGCTGTTCGCCAACCGCATCCGCATGGATCAGCTCGCCCCCGAGTAGGGCCGGCCGCTGGCCGGCAAGCTGGCGGTCTCGCTGTTCGCCAACCCGCATCCGCATGGACCAGCTCACGGCGGAGTAACCAGTGCTCCCCAGCGGGGCAGCCGCATCGTCGCAGCGCGAGCGATGCCAACACGCCTTGTCCTGACAGCGCTCAGGACGGCACGGCATTGCGCGCAATCTCAGTCGAAACGTGCCTGATGTCACTCTCCAGTAAACCGAAGTGGCAGATGTCGGAAACGCCCTTTGAACTTTGAGTCATCTCTCATTCAAATGAGGGCAAGGGTTGACCTTTGCCGATTTGATCTCTCAGGAAGAAGAGCGTTGACGACCATGCGAGGACGAGGCGCGAACGAGATCGCCATCATTGTGTCAATCACCTCGCCGACGCGAGGCGCTGCGGGCTCGGTGTGTGTGCCGCCTCCGCGCTGCCCAGCCACAGTTTCGAACCTGACTTGTCCATACGCCTGATCGTAGCGTTCCGCCGCGCATGACCCGGCGTCACGCCGATGCCGTACCCACACCATCTCACCAACGCCGAGGTAAGACGCAATGTCGAGCAAGGAAGGATCTGTTGCTCCCAAGGAGCGAATCAGCATCAAGTACGTGCCTGCAACAGGTGATCAGAAGGCGGAGCTTGAGCTGCCGCTGAAGCTGGTGGTCGTGGGCGACTTCAAGGGGCATGGCGAAGACCAGCCTCTGGAAGAGCGCGAATCCATCTGCATTGACAAACATACGTTCGATGCGGTCATGGAAAAGGCTGAGCTCTCGCTCAACGTGGAGGTGCCAAACCGTCTTTCGGATGAAAAAGACGCGTGCATGGCGGTGGACCTGCGCTTCACGTCGCTCACGGATTTCGCCCCCGACGCCATTGCCCGCCAGGTGCCGGAGATGCGCAAGTTGCTTGAACTGCGCGAGGCGCTGGTTGCGCTGAAGGGCCCGTTGGGCAACGTGCCCGCCTTCCGGAGCAAGCTGCAGGAACTGTTGGCCGACCCGAATGCCCGCGACACCCTGGCCAGAGAACTGGACATCGCATTGAACACACCGGAAGACAGCCCGGCTTAACCCCCTTCGCACAACTAGTACAGGAGTAATCCATGGAAGCGAAACAGCAGGGTGCGACCCGCGCAGCGGTCGTGGCAGGCACGGGGCTGCTCGACCAGATCATGGCGCAGACCAAGATGGAGCCTACCCAGGAGGGCTATTCGATCGCCAGAAAGGGCGTGGCTGAGTTCATCGCCGAGATGCTCAAGAGCGATGAGCAGTCCGAACCGGTCAACAAGCGCCTGGTCGACCAGATGATTGTCGAACTTGACCAGAAGATCGGCAAGCAGATGGATGATGTTCTGCATCATCCAGAGCTGCAGAAGCTGGAGTCGGCATGGCGGGGCCTGAAGATTCTGGTCGATCGCACCGACTTCCGCGAGAACATCAGGATCCAGCTCTTGCATGTCACCAAGGAAGAGCTGCTCGAAGACTTCGACGGCGCCTCGGATGTCACGCAGAGCGGCCTGTACAAGCATGTCTACTCGGCCGAGTACGGCCAGTTCGGCGGCGAACCGGTTGCTGCAATGATCGGCAATTTCTACTTCGGCCCGTCCGCGCCCGACATCAAGCTGCTGAACTACGTAGCCTCGGTCGGTGCGATGGCGCACGCGCCGTTCATCGCGGCTGCAGGGCACGAGTTCTTCAACGTCGAAAGCTACCAGGACCTGCCCAACCTCAAAGAGGTCAAGGACATCTTCGAGGGACCGCGCTATGCGAAATGGCGCTCCCTGCGCGAATCCGAAGACGCACGCTACCTTGGCCTGGCAATGCCACGCTTCCTGCTTCGCCAGCCGTACGACCCGCTGGAGAACCCGGTGCGCACGTTCAATTACCGCGAAGGCGTCAGTGCCACCCATGAAAGCTACCTGTGGGGCAATGCGGCTTACCTGATGGCAAGCCGGATCACCGACAGCTTCGCCCGATACCGCTGGTGCCCGAACATCATCGGGCCGCAGTCTGGTGGCGCAGTCGAGGACCTTCCGGTGCACCTTTACGAAGCCCTGGGTCAGCTGCAGGCCAAGATTCCGACTGAAGTGCTGATCACCGACCGCAAGGAGTTCGAGATTGCCGAGGAAGGCTTCATCCCGCTGACCATGCGAAAGGGAAGCGACAACGCGGCGTTCTTCTCGGCCAACTCCGTGCAGAAGCCCAAAATATTCCCGAAGACCAGGGAAGGGCAGGACGCGCAGACCAACTACAAGCTGGGTACCCAGCTCCCCTACATGTTCATCATCAATCGTCTGGCGCACTACATAAAAGTGCTGCAGCGCGAGCAGATCGGCACCTGGAAAGAACGCCAGGACCTTGAGCGGGAGCTCAATACCTGGCTGAAGCAGTACATCGCCGATCAGGAAAACCCACCTGCAGAGGTACGCAGCCGGCGTCCGCTCCGGGCGGCAAAGGTCGAAGTGAGCGACGTTGCAGGCGATCCTGGCTGGTACCAGGTGTCCATGGCCGTGCGACCGCACTTCAAGTACATGGGCGCCAATTTCGAGCTCTCGCTTGTAGGCCGGCTGGACAAGGATTGACACGGAGCGCAGATGACCCGGGTATCAGGGAAAGGAAGCCTGTTTGATCGACTGGAGCCTGACCTGCTCCAGCGGCGGAGCCTGCAGTCGCACAACGAGATGCCGGAGCGGATCCGCAGCATCAAGCGGAACATCGAACTGCTGCTCAATACACGTCAGGGTTGCTCACAGAGCAGTCCTGACGTGGGGTTGCCGGACTTCACCGATGCCACCGCCGGGTCGTCAGAGCTGCTGATCCGGACGAGCTCGGGTATCCGCGACGCCATCCAGTCCTACGAGCCGCGCGTCGTCGTGCGGGACGTGCACTTCACCCCCAATCCGCAGGCGCCGCTTGAGCTCAACTTCCGCCTGGACTGTGTCCTGGCGGTCGACAGCAAGGATGCTGTTCTCGAGGTCGACCTGGTCATGAACGGGCATAACCGCCACTACCGCGTCACGTGAGGCTGCATGCCATTCCGAAGGATCTACCGCGATGAGCTCACGTTCCTGCGCCTGCAGGGGCAGGAGTTCGCGCGCCATAATCCCCAGCTCGCCCGGTTCCTGGGCGAGAAGGCCGCCGATCCTGACGTTGAACGCCTGCTTGAGGGCTTCGCATTCCTTACCGGCAAGCTGCGGCTCAAACTGGAAGACGATTTCGAGGAGCTGACCCATTCGCTCCTGCAGTTGTTGTGGCCGAATTACCTGCGCCCCATTCCAAGCATGACCATCATGCGCTTCGATCCTGTTGATCGTGCCATCGCCGTGCGGCAGACGCTTCCGCAGGGAGCGCGGCTGGCCTCGGTTCCGGTGGATGGCGTAGCGTGCCAGTTCCGCACCTGCACGGACCTGAAGATCGATCCGCTACGCATCGATGCGGTCCATGACGCGCATACCCGTGAAACCTCCGTGGTCTGCCTGGAGCTGCAGGCGCTGTCGGACCGGCGGCTGGACGAAATCGACTGTGATGCGTTGGACCTGCACCTCAGCGGGGATGACTACACCGCACTGACGCTTTACCTCTGGACGGCGCGCTATCTGGATGAAGTGAGGGTCATCGTCGGCGACCAGGTGCGCACGCTGAGGTCGGCTGACGTCGGTTTCCCCGGGTTCGGCGCGGACGAGGCGTTGCTGCCCTATCCGCGCAACGTTTTCGATGGCTACAGGGTGCTGCAGGAGTATTTTTCGTTTCCGCGCCGGTTCTATTTCATCCGCCTGACCAGGCTGCGAGCGGTTTGGCCTGCCGCAATTGGTCGGCACGTCCGCATCGAGTTCCACTATACCCGGCCGATGCCGACCGACATCAAGGTGCGCACCGCAGATATCTCGCTTCACTGTGTGCCGGCCATCAACCTGTTCGCCCATGACGCCGAGCCGATGAGCCTGGATGGTCAGGACAGCGACTACCCCTTGCGGCCATCTGGTGGCCTGCCGCATGCCCATGAAGTGTTCAGTGTCGACCATGTCAGTGGCTGGGACCAGGGGGCCAATCCACATCCCGGCGGACGGGGCCGCCAATATCACGACTTCAACTCCTTCCAGCATGAGATCGAGAAATCGGAGGGCAGGGCGGCGCTGTACTTCCGCACCCGCGTCGAAGCCGATGCGTCCGATGGCGGGCTCCGCCAGCGCATCTCGTTCGTGCGCAGCGACGACAGCAGTTTCATCGGCAGGCGGGAAACCATTTCCGTGGATCTGACCTGCACCAATCGCGACCTGCCCGCGGCCCTTGCAGCCGGGGATGTGTGCATCCCGACGCAGGAGACACCCGCCTACCTGACGTTCGCAAACATCACTCCGCCAACGCAGCCCTATCGCCCGGTACTCGACGGGAGCCTGCACTGGACCCTGATCTCCAATCTCTCGCTGAACTATCTGTCCCTGCTCGGGACCGAACCGCTCAAGGCGGTACTGCGCGCCTACGATTTCGCAGCGCTGCATGACATCCAGTCTGAACGCAGCAGCCGAAAGCGCCTCGAGGGCATTCGCGGCGCTCGCACCCTGCCCGTCAACACGTTGATCAAGGGCCTGCCGGTGCGCGGCCTGAAGACCGTGCTGGAGCTCGATCAGGATGCCTTCCTCTGCGAGGGCGAGCTTTACCTGTTCGGAACCGTCCTTTCGCAGTTCTTCGGACTCTACGCAAGCATCAACTCGTTCCATCTTCTTGAAGTCAAGAACCTCACCAACAACGAGACCTACACATGGACCCTGCAACGCGGTCACCAGCCGGTGATCTAGCCCTGCCGTTGCTGCGCGACGCAAAGGACTACGGGTTCTTCAGCCTGGTGGAGCAGCTGTACCGGTTGCATGGCGACAACCTGGAGTACCTCCTTGACCTCGACCCGGCCACCGAGCGGATTCGTTTCGAAAGCGATCCCGGCCTCGGCTTTCCGGTATCCGACGTGCTTGCCGCGTCGGCCTTGGAGGGTCGCTCGCAGAACGCGTATCGTCTGGTCGTCAGCTTCCTGGGCCTGCACGGGGTGGATTCGCCCCTGCCGGGTCACTACCTGGAGCGGGTCGCCAGTGACCATGCGCACGGCAACGACCTGCGCGCCGCATTCCTTGATTTTTTCAACCACCGCCTGCTCACCCTGCTGCATCGCGCCTGGCGAAAGTACCGGTACCACGTCAGGTTCCAGGATGGCGCACGCGACCGCTTCTCGCGCTACGTGTTCTCTCTCATTGGTCTCAATGACGAACAGCTCCGTGGCCAGACCCAGCTCCCGTGGAGTCGGCTGCTGACCTACGCGGGGTTGGTGGCCAGCCGCAGCCGGTCCCCCGCCGTGGTCGGTGGCATCGTCGCGCACTGCTTCGACCTCGGGCAGGTGGAGATCCGGGAGTTTCAGCCACTGCGGGTGGAGATTCCCGAAGAGCAGAAGACGCACCTGGGGCGACAGGGAGGCGTGCTCGGCGACAGCTTCATGATCGGCGACCGGGTCAAGACCTACGAACACAGCTTCGTCATCGCCATCCGGGGCCTGAGCCAGCGCCGGTTTCGCGATTTCCTGCCCAACGGCCGTCATTTCCTGCCGTTGAATCGGCTTGTCGAGTTTCTTCTCCGCGACCAACTGGCCTACGACCTGGAGTTGGGGCTGCGCCAGGAAGAAATACCCCGTCTGCAACTGGACTCCCGCCGTGGTGCCAACCTTGGCTGGACAACCTTCTTTGGCAATGACGACCGGTTGAGGCAGGAGTCGGTCGTAAGAATAAAGGTACGTCAATGACTACTCACTCACCTGCGCCACGGCTCCATCTGGTGGTGGCCAATCCGGAGTTCCTGGATGTCGGGAGCACGCCAATCCACGTTTTCGATGCCGCGGGCGGCACCATCGGCAGCCGTGGGGCCAACTGGGTGCTGGCCGACAGCGCCGGCCGGGTAGCCCCCATCCACGCGGAGGTCGCCTGGGTCGACCGTGCCTACTGCCTCGTCCAGCGGGGC
Source organism: Stenotrophomonas sp. RIT-551 (assembly GCF_026241915.1). Lineage (NCBI taxonomy): Bacteria > Pseudomonadati > Pseudomonadota > Gammaproteobacteria > Lysobacterales > Lysobacteraceae > Stenotrophomonas > Stenotrophomonas sp. RIT-551. The sequence continues at coordinate 53,483 of NZ_JAPJIU010000005.1, forward strand.
GGTGCCACCTGGATCAACGACGCAAAGGACCCGCTCGGGCCGGATGTCATCATCGCCCTCAACCATGGCGAGGTCGTGCGCATCGGGCCCTACCGGATCAACGTGAATCTGGGGGATGACTCACCCACGACCGACGATCCGGGCCGCCATCTGGGGCAGCAATCCCTTGGCGAAATCCTCAACACGCACGATGCACAGTTCGAGCGGCTGTCCACGCAGGAACCAGCAGATGTGGAGCCTGTGCAGCGACATGACGCGATCGAGCCGATGGCGGCGCTGGACGCCGCTGTCAGGCGGATCAATGCCCAACGCAAGTTCAGCACGCCCATGGACGCCACGCACTATGGCTTGTCGAGCAGCGCTGTCACGCAGAGCGACCTGGCAGACACCAACCGTGAAGTCATCAGCAATGGTACCCCGGCGCATGGAGTCGACCGAGCAATGAACAATGCACACACAAGTTCCCCCGCGACCCACGCCGAGGGGCTGCATGTGGCCATGATCCCGTTTGGACAGGGCCTGGGAATCGGACTGGGCCACCTGGACTCCGAGCAGGCGCACCGCGTCCTGCACGACGCCGGCAGTGCGTTGCGTGCTGCCATCCAAGGCCTTGCCGGCCTTTATGCACAGACGCGCAGGGAGGGGCAGGGCACCGGGCTGCTTAATCGCACCCTGCAGCCGATCGAGGACAACCCCCTGCGCCTGCAGCAGGGTTATGCGGATACCGCGCATGCCCTGTTCGCTGGAACCCGCAGTCCGGTTCATCTGGCCCCGCAGGCTGCCGTCGCCGAGAGCCTTGAACAGGTCGCCCGCCACAATGACGCCAGCGCTGTCGCCGTCAAGGCGGCCCTGGGTGCCCTGTTGGCTGCATTTTCGCCCGACGCGCTGACCACGCGCTTCCAGCGATACGCCGGCGGCACCGATGCCCAGCCGGATGCTGGCTGGCTCTGGGAGATGTACGGGCACTACTTCGACGAGCTGATGTCCTCGCGGCAGCAGGGGTTCGATCGTATGTTCTGGGAAGTGTTCGACCAGGCCTACGACCGCGCGATGCGGGCCGGGGGTTGAAGTGCTCAAGCGTGCGCTGCCATGGGCATTCCTGCCGGCCATGTTCATCGGTCTGAGCGGTTGCACGGCCATGAAGAAGACTCTGCAGGTGCTCAAGGATCCCAGCATTGCCGTGGGTGAACTGAGGGACCAGCCCTCGCAGGTGGCGCTCAGCCTGGTGACATCGGCCGGGGTCAATCCCAATGCGTTCGCACAGGAGGAGCCGCTCTCCGGCCACGACGCGGGCGTGCCATATCGGGTGAACCTGTCCAGCGATGACCTGGGCAGCCTGCTGGGCCAGCTGAAGGCAACGACAGACGCTCTTCGGGGTGAGTTTGAGGCAACGCATGGCCACGTGCGCGACGCGGGCTCCATCGCTGTGCGAGGGGGGCAGTCGGAGCAGGAGCCGGTCAGCCACATCGTCAACGCGGGCGACGGCGCCGCGCGGCAGCTGGGCCAATACCGTGACGGCATCTCCACGCCGGACGGTGAGCCGGCGGTTTCACCGGCGACCACGGTGCAGGCCCGACAAGCCAACCCGATCGCGGTCAAGGTCTTCGAACTCAAGGACAACGGGGTGTTTCTCGCTGCCGACGCCGATGCGCTGATGGACAAGCCCGAGAAAGCCTTGGGAAAGACCTATGTGGACCACGACGAGTACGTGCTCAGGCCCAACGAATTCAAATTCGTCCGCTTCCACACAGTCAAGCCGACCACGCACTTCATCGCCGTTGTGGCTGCCTACCAGGACCTTCATTCGGTCAACTGGAAGGCGATATGGCGCATAGAGCCGACCGGCGGCAGATATCCATTGCTGGTCTCGCTCGACGAGCACGGCGTCACGATCAAGGGAGAGGACTGAACGATGTCATCACGCAATAGAGTGGTCTGGCGCGAAGGCCAATTACATGGTGCTGGCCGCGCAGCGGCTGGCGATGCTGGTGCGGATGATTCGTGACAAGCACCCGGACGACACGATCAATGTGGTGGCGCACAGCCAGGGCTGTCTGATCACGCTGCTGGCCAACGCACTGCTCAAGGAAACCAATGACCGCCCGATCGACACCTTTGTAATGAACCACCCGCCCTATGGTCTGGGCGAGGTGATGGCCGACAAGCTCACGCTGGGCGGTCAAGTGGAAACGGTGGAAGCACGGCTGAACACACTGACCGGCATCGTGCGGTTCATGACCGAGACGCCACATCACACACCCGCGTTCGAGTCCTTGGCCGAGACAGGCCAAGGCAGTTCGGGCAACGCTGTGGTGACGGGCAAGCATTGGAAGCCAACATGGGCGCTCAGGATCCCGCAGGGTGAGGGCAACGCTCCGAAGCTATTTGACGAACGCGACAATCGCGGCAAGGTCTATCTGTACTTTTGCCCCGACGACCAGACGGTCGCGTTGCTGAGCGTGCAGGGCATCGGCTGGCAGGGCGTGCCCGACACCGTGTCGATGTTCACCACCGACAGCTACCAGCGGTGGAGGAAAAGTCGGGTAATGCTGCGTGGCAGCGAGGCGAAAGACTACATGGTTGTGCGCCCAGCGCTGGACGCCCTGGGGCCACGGTTCAAGCAGCGATGCTTTACCAAGCGCCTGCGCGATGGAAAACCCCTGATGATTGGCGCCGCGCCGGGGGAGTATGAGCTGGAGAAATGGCATGAGTTCGCCTGGTCCGGCACAACGCTGGGTACGTTCACCGACAGGATGGCACGCGCGGGTTTCAGTTCAGGCCAGAAGGTACGTATCACGAGCGAAGTGCTGAGCCCTGCGGCCCGCCCCCGGTTGGGCAGTGACTGGGACGATATCTCTCCTATCGATGCATCCATCGCAATTACTCGCGACAAGCGGATGATTCTGGATTGGGAAACGTTTCCGGGTGTGGTGGAGCGCGTGGCTCGGCGTCCCCAAAATGCGCTCCCCGGTGAAGAGATCAGGCTGCTGGAGAAGCAGTGGAACGCAGGTAAGGATGTGACAGATCAAACCGAAATCAGCTATGCCCGTCACACTGGGCGCGGTGGGGTCGAGATAAGGCGCCGCGAGACGCCAAACGAGGCGCGCCGCCGCTGGATGGACATCCAGAAGAGCGAGGACAACAAGAAGTCCTTCCACTCCAGCATCGTCGCCGAGGCTCAGCACAGCCGCGAGGTCACGGCCTATGACCTGGGCATTGGGCAGGCGAAGTGCATCGATGATCCGGTCTATTACCTGTATCTGTGCCTGGTGGCTGATTGGCGGACTGATTGGGATCGAGCGGAAGAGGGGATTGATGAAAGCCTGGAACTGACGAAAGCTGAAAGAATGTTGCACAGCGCGGCTTTTGCTCTGCGCCAGAAGGAAGTCGGATCGGCTCGAGAACTTATCGATCAGACCATCAAGTACAGGAAGACCGGCAAGTTGCCGGCCTGCGCGTTTTGTGAACGTCCACAACTGGTCGTGTCGCAGACGCTTGCCGATCGGGAAGCGAACAAGATCCCGAACGATCCGGGCACGGGCCGATGAGGCGGGGTAATCGGAACCACTGGATGGCTTTGTTCGTAGTTGCTCTGGTAGGTATCACTCCCGCGTGTGGCGCCGGGCGACCCGATCCGACCGCGTTTGATCGTGCTCCACCGCCTCCGGCCACCTATGACCGCAGCCAGCTTCCCAATGATTTTGCGGGCCTGAGCCGCTTCAATCATCCCGGCGCACCGGCGCCCATCGCCCTCCCGGAGCCGCCCGTCATGGAGCCAAGCAACCGTCTGCAAACCCTCGATATCATCAGTGTTGGCCTGTCGGTGGAGATGTTCCGCCAGGGCAACGTGTGGAAAGAAGTACAAAAGGCACCTGATTTCCACAGTAATGTCTTGCCTGCGCCGGAATCGGAGCACTATCAAAACGCTGACGATCCTGGAGTTTGGGAGAAGCGTCAGGACGACACGTTGGAGCTGGTGCTCAAGTCGATGGTTGAAGCATGGCCAATACCGACCGTGACGGTTTACCGAGCTCGGACCGAAGAGCTGAGTCCGAGGCTAAAAGAAATACACTGGAACTCCATCGACAACATGCGCATGCCGGCTGGCCTGCATTGGACCCAGATCAATCAGTTGGACGTGGTTTACAACGACACCCCTGAAGATGTGGTCGAGGCCCTCTTTCGCACATTCGAGCGGTATCCCGATCTTCCGGCGATGCTTGTATACGTGAAAGGTCCCTCGGGCCAGTATGAAGACGGCAAACGGGTAAGCAACGCGCCGATCGCAACCTATGCAGCCATGGTCTTTGCCCGCCGCGAGCGTGTCGAATGGCTGCGGCCATGGGCGCCGTACACGCGAATGGGCGAGGACACGATTTACCCTGGTTTCTGGAAGTGGGCAGCGCAGCCACCGCATGAATTCAAGCCAACGCCTTTCTTCCCTACCCCTTGGACCAAAGGGCACTTCGAACAGTGGGACAGCTTGCCAACACTCGCACGCCTTCATCGGCCCGTGGTCGCTGCACTCGTCGACGATGAGGGTGCTACGTTGAAGCGCAAGCAGCAGGAGGCCTCCCTGGCAGCTGGCTGGAAAGCAGCAGCGCAGGTTGCAGCACCTGCCCGTGTGTTCTTTGATGCAGGCAAGCCAGGGAGCGGCCTTGCCACGCTGAGCCCGGTGCTCACCGCCACGCAGTCGGAACTGGATCTGATCGATCCTCAAGAGGGCATCGACCTGAGCGCACGCTTGGGTGAGATGAGCGCAGCCTCGCCCTTCGTGGGGCTGGTGCTGGCGACCATGGCAACGTCCGAATCGGGCACGCCCAGCATGGTGGTGCCGCTGCGGCGCAAGGACCAGGCCACGTTCATGCTGCTGACACAGCCTGAAGAGAAGCCTGGCGCTGATGCCTTCGACGTAAAGCTCATGCCGCAGCTTTCCGAAGGCCAGGACATGCCACGGCAAGCCCCGCCAGAGCCTGAGCAGAATCGAGCAGCGCCCGTTTACAACAGCCCCACACAGGTGGCGGACGACGGCCGCGCCTTGAATGCGTTGCTGGACGGTCTGCCTGGTTCGCCACATGAAGGCTAAGAGCCGTGACGTACTTCGCCGCCTGCGTTCATCCACCTTGGCTGCCGGCACGATCCTTCGTTTGGGCCGCGCTGACGACGATGTTGGGGGGCGAATCGGACACCCCTGGTTACAGCTCCGCGCTGTCGCAATCATCCGCGGTGATGCTCATCTGGATAGCGGTCCGCAGCGGGTCCGTCAGCGAACTGCAACTCAGCGTGAGAAGGTCGCCCAAACTTTCAGAGTTGTCTGATATTCCCCAGGCGCAATTCGCTCAACAATTCGGACAGCTGGGAGCTATCAGCAGACTGACAGCTTGATGTCTCGATCCAGAGCCTTTCCATACGGGCGAGGAGTTAGTCCATGAAAGAACAGACGGAAGCGCCAAGCGCCCCAATCGCTTGCGGCGCAAAATCAATGCGATTGAAAAAGGTCTCCATCGATGCATCCTATTTTCCAGTAGCACCGCCGGTAGTGCCGGTTGCGACAGTCGAATGATCCCACTCAAAATCGTCGCCACAGGCGTGGCACTGCCGAACGGATCGGACCTCGCGACACCTGCCTGTGTCAATCTACCCGCCCGAGGGCAAAAACGACATCACGCCGGGCCACAGGACAGCCAGTCCGCGTTGGGGGCAATGGCCCTGCAGATCGCGCTCTCGCGCGCGAACCTGGCTGTGGCCGATATCGACCTGCTTATTTCCGCAAGCGCAATTCCTGAGCAGGCGTTACCTTATACGGCCAGTCGGATTGCCGGCGCTATGGATATGGCCAGCGTCGCATCCTTCGATGTGAACGCAAGCTGCGTAAGTTTCGTCGTCGCGCTGCACCTGGCTGCAACGCTGTTGGGAGGCGGATCATTTCGCCGGGTCGCGATCGTCTCATCTGAGCTCGCTTCACGCGGCATCGATTGGGACGACCCTGAAACGCGCTCGCTATTCGGTGATGGCGCTGCGGCAACAATCGTGGAACGCGGCGATGGCAGTACAGGAATTCTCAGCTATCGCCTTGAAACGTGGCCAGAGGGAAACGAATATTGCGAGATCCGCGCTGGCGGCACCCGTCTCACTCCACGTACGGGGGCCACCCCCGCCGACTCGCTGTTCCGCATGGATGGAAAACGAGTGTTCCGTTTGGCTTCGAAGACAGTCCCGTCGTTCCTGAATCAGCTGCTACCCGCTGCGGGCATGAAGCCACGCGACGTCGATATCCTGATTCCGCACCAAGCAAGTAGGCTGGGCATGCAGCATATGCTGCGACGTATCCCGCTTCGTCCGCAGGCCCACGTGATCGATGTCTACGATAAGTACGGCAATCAAGTGGCCGCATCGCTGCCCACCGCGCTGCATGAGGCGCACGAAGAAGGGTTGCTGAAACCGGGCAAGCGCGTGCTCATGTTGGGCACTGCGGCCGGCTTCACGATAGCCGGCATGGTTCTCACCACGTGAGGCTATTGATCACAGGCGCGACTAGCGGACTCGGCCGGGTGGCGGCCGAAACGATGCTCGCCGAAGGCATTGAGGTGCGGGCGATGGGCCGGGATCCTGTTGCCGGAGCGGCTTTGCGGAGCATGGGCGCGGAGTTCATCGCCGCTGATCTGCCGACGCTGCCGCGCGAGGCATGGCATCGCCTGCTCTCCGGCACGGATGTTGTGTGGCACTGTGCCGCGCTTTCGTCCCCGTGGGGTAGTTCCGCTGACTTCCACGCAATCAATGTTGTTGCCACACAGAAATTGCTCGATGCCGCAGGCGAATGTGGAGTCGCCCGCTTCGTTCATGTATCCACGCCGGGCCTGTACTTCGATCGTCGCCATCACCTCGATGTGGAGGAGAGCTGGCGGGCCACCCGATTCGCCAATGATTACGTCTACACGAAGGCTCTGGCTGAAGACGCTGTGCAGGCTTCCACGCTGCGGTATCCGCATACACGCTTCGTGATACTGCGTCCACGCGCGCTTTTCGGTCCCCATGATCGAGCCGTTCTACCTCGATTGATGCATCTGGTGCGACGTGGTCACGGTGTACTCTGGCTGCCGCGAGGCGGTGCAGCGTTGCAGGATGTAACGTATACCGGGAACGTCGTACACGCTATGCGGTTGGCGGGCACGGCTGACGTTGCATCCGGGCGGGTGTACAACATCACCAATCAACAGCCAATCCGCCTTTGTGATCTCATCGTTGGGCTATTCAATGGCCTGCAGGAACGAATCGATATCCGCCCGGTTCCCTATGCGCTCTTGCGAGGATTAGCATCCGCGATGGAGCTGACGAGCGCTATGACCGGTCGTGAGCCCCTGTTGACTCGATACGGCGCTGGGGTACTTAACTTCGATATGACACTAAGTGCCAGGCTTGCGCAGCAAGAGCTTGGCTACCTTCCGCCCATTTCGTTGGATGCGGGCGTAGCACTGGCCGCTGACTGGTTTCTTTGCAATGGCCACGATAAAAGTATTTGAGGTGGGGCACTGCACGCATCTGGCCTGTTTGGCGGCGCGCGGAGACGGATGGAAAAAGCGGGCGTTTCCTGCGCGCTCATACCTCATCGAAACCGAGGCAGGTCGGTGGCTGTGGGATACGGGATACGCGACCCACTTCCAGGCACATACGCGCACCGGTGTCATGTCGCTTTATCGGCGAGCAACGCCCGTCCATTTCGACGCAGAGCAATCGGCAGTGAGGCAGCTGGCACGGCATGGCTATGTGCCGGAGGATCTTACTGGCGTTGTGATATCACACTTCCATGGTGACCATATCGCGGGGTTGAAGGACTTTCCGCAGGTGCCATTTCTGTGCTCGATCACCGGCTGGGAATCATTGCGATCACTACGTGGGCTATCTGCTCTACTACGTGGATTCGTGCCGGCACTGATGCCTGCGGATTTTGAGCGGCGTGCGCAGTGGATCGAAAGATGCCCCCGCGTCCGGCTACCGGACGACCTCTGGCCATTCCAGTTCGGTTTCGTGTTGCCTGGTGGCAATGCCGAGATCCTTGTCGTAGAACTGCCCGGGCATGCTGTTGGGCATATTGGAGCCTTCGTGCTTACTGCTTCTGGCTGGGAGTTGCTCGCTGGTGACGCAGCATGGACGCAGGCCAACTATCGCGAGCTGCGCGCCCCATCATTTCTCACCTACGGCCTTCTTCACGATCGTGCCGCGTACTTCCAGACGCTGATGAAGCTTCATGAATTGGACAAGCGTGGCCGTGTTGCTATTCACCTGGCCCATGAGCTTGGGCATCCGGATGGTGGCTATGTCGTATAAGAGTGGTAATTCAGCGCAACCCGTTTCAGGAGCGCTGCAACGAGTGGGTGAATTACTGCTGGGCTGGGGCACTGTGGGTGTGGTGTATGCCCTGTGCGCGAGTATTGAAAGGACGAGGTTCGTCCTGTCGGAGAGTGTGCTTGACCGGTGGGTCACCTTCGATCCCGTAGGCATATGGTGGTACATGTCGTTCTTCGCGTTCGTCCCGACGGCCTATGGCTTAGTGGCGGCGAGGAATCTGCGCCGCCTCCGATTGGCGACGCAGTGGTGCGCGATATTGAGCGGAATTGTCTTCATGCTGTTTCCGACCTCCTTGCCGGTCCAGGAGTTGCCTGGGTCAGGGTATGGTTCATTGCTGCTGGGCTGGTTGCAATCTTTCGACACAGATGGAAACTGCTTTCCATCCCTGCACGTGGCGCTTACCTTTATCGGCGCATTGGCGGTGAATGACCGAAGACGTCCAATGGTCTCGGCAGTGATGTGGTTTTGGTGTCTTGCGATCATCTACTCCGTCATCCAGACGCGGCGCCACCTCGCGATCGACGCTATTGCAGGAGTGATTGTCGCCCTGCTGGCCGGGTGTCTCGCGGCCCGGTGCAGGTGGAGGCGTCCTGTATGAGCCTGCTTTTCGTCCCACTGCTCGCCATGCTCGTGGCCGTGTTGCTTGAAGGGCTATGGTTGCGCGGTCGTGGCCCCTATTGCTGGCGCGACACTATCTTCAACCTCAACTCCGGCCATCTACTGATGTGGCTGTTTCGAGGGCTGGAGGTTGGAATTTTTGTGTGGGTGTCCAGAAACGCGAGTTTCCACTGGCTCGAAGGCTGGCCAATGTGGGGCGTTGTGGCGTTCTGTTTCTTTGGTTGGGACTTTTGCTTCTATTGGTTGCACCGTATGCACCATCGCTGGGCGTTCATGTGGGCGATCCACGAGGTACACCACCAGGGCGAATACTTCAACACTTCGCTGGGCGTGCGGAATTCGTGGTACTCATCGTTGGCGTCAATTCCATTCTTTCTTCCGCTGGCGGTGATAGGTGTACCTGCTGAGGTGTTCCTTGTGGTTTCGACGTTTCACTACTCGGTTCAGTTCTTCAATCACAACGGTGTGACGCCACGCCTAGGCGTGTTGGAGCAATGGTTGGTGACGCCGACGCACCATCGCGTGCATCATGGGTGTAATGCGGACTACCGAGATAAAAACTTCGGCGGAACCTTGCTGCTCTGGGATCGCCTGTTCGGAACCTTCCAGAAGGAGCTGAAGGACGTGCCGATCGTTCTTGGGGTGCAGGGCGCACAGCGCAGCCTCAATCCTTTCTGGGCCAGTAATCTGCCTTTCATTCGGTGGTTGGGATTGCGGGAGCCTCGCGTAGAAGGTCTTCCGGTGACGGGCAAGGTGTCCGACATCTACATCGCGTCCGGTGGCGTGCTGGTTTTTGCTTCTGCGATCTATTACGTGTTTCACGAGAACACGTGGTCTCAGCCTGCGGGCACGATTTGGCTGGTCGGCAGCTTCGCTATGACCTTGGCGATAGGTGGCATGTCCGACGGCCGGCGCTGGGGACTGCGGATGTGGCGTGTCCTTGCGTTAGCAATGCCATGCATATTCATATTCCTCTTGCCGGTCAAGGAGGCGGCGGTTCGGCTCTTGCTGCTGGCTTTCATCGGCCACGTCCTGCTCGGATTCCATCGTGTCAAACGGTAGCGCGGCGTGGCGCGGCTTGGCCGGATCCCGGAGTTTTACCAGGAGCTGACTGCGGCCTGGAAGTGAGGCAGGTGGCGTGAGAGATGACACCATGGCGCCCAAGGGATTGGCAAAATCATGAGTCAATAAGGGAATTTTGACGGCTGCCCCCGAAACCGCATGTTGGTCAGTGACTGGGTAACCGTTGAATCATCAGGTTCATGAGCGCCGTCGCACTTTTTGCCTGCCCACCGCTCCGTAAGAATCCTTTCATGTTCCGCTCGCATGCTGGTCATGCACCTGCATTGCGCAGGTCATCTTCCCCCATGTAACGGACGACCATGCTTACCCGACCCCTGACGATCGCGGTGGCGCTCGCGCTGTGCGCCGCCAACGCCCACGCTGCCGATGTAGACGCCACCGCCGCTGCCAACGTCGCGCTCAGCGCGCAGACCCTGGACACCGTTTCGGTGATCGGCCAGGGCGAGACCCGCCAGGTGCAGCGCATCACCGCCGTGGACAAGGAAGTGCTGCCGCCGGGTACCAGCGGCCAGAAGATCCTCGACCGCCTGCCGGGCGTCTCCGTGCAGTCCAACGATGCCTTCGGCGCCAATGAAGAATCGCAGACGATCAGCCTGCGTGGCTTCGACAAGAGCCGCCTGGGCTACACGCTGGACGGCATCCCGCTGGGTGACAACAGCTACGGCAACTACAACGGCCTGAGCATCGCGCGTGCGCTGATCGCCGAGAACCTGGCCGGCGCCGAGCTGTCGCAGGGCATCGGCTCGCTGGGCGTGGCCTCCACCAGCAACCTCGGTGGCACCATCCAGTACTTCTCGCAGGACCCGTCCACCGAGTTCGGCGGCAAGGCCAGTGTCACCGTGGGCGATGACAACCAGCGCCGTGGCTACCTGCGCGTGGACACCGGCGATATCAATGGCTTCTCTGCCTACGTCTCCGGCGTGCACCAGGACGCGGATATGTGGGCCGAGCCGAACCAGAACCAGACCACCCGCCAGTTCAATGCCAAGGCGATCTGGAACGTGGGTGACAACCGCTTCGGCGCGTTCGCCGCGACCTCGCGCGTGAGCCAGGCCAACTACGCCTACCTCTCCAAGAGCATGTTGGCACGTGGCCTGGGCTGGGACTGGAACATCTACGCGCCGGACTGGGATCGCGCCGTCGCCGCCGCCTATTGCGCACCAGGCACCTACAACGCCCAGAAGTGTGCGTTCACCGGTGGCGTCAACAGCATCGATGATGCGTACTACCAGAGCCGCGCCCTGCGTGATGACAACCTGTATTCGCTCGATGCCGACCTCGCCCTGGGCGACAGCGCCCGCCTGAAGCTGCTCGGCTATCACCACGAGAACCGCGGCCAGGGCCACTGGTGGGCACCGGGCCAGCCGTCCAACCCGGGCACGCCGGAGATGCTGCCGATCTCCATCCGCAGCACCAACTACACCATCAACCGCCAGGGCATCACCGCCGCGCTGAGCTGGCAGTGGGGCATCCATTCGCTGGAAGCAGGGCTGTGGTACGAGCGCAACGACCACAACGTGGAGCGCAACTTCTACTACATCACCGGCCCGTTCCTGGATGACGGCTACCTCAACCACCCGGACCGCCGCCTGTTCGACCAGGACTTCGACATCCGCACGCGCCAGTTCTACGTGCAGGACCGCATGCGCTTCCTGGACGACCGCTTGACCGTGGATGTGGGCATCAAGAGCCCGAACACCCGCATGACCGCCAACGCGAAGCCGGGCACCGAAGCCAGCTACGCCTCCGGCACCCTGACCGCCAAGGAATCGGTGCTGCCGCAGGCCGGTATCGGCTTCAAGCTGAGCCCGAACCAGGAAGTATTTGCCTCGTACTCGGAGAACATCGCCGCGTTCGTCGGTGGCGGCAGCGGTGGCCCGCTGCAGGTCTCGCCGGAATCCTTCGCCGCCAGCGCCGGGCTGGAGCCGGAAAAGTCCAAGACGCTGGAAGCGGGCTTCCGCACCTTCGGCGAGAAGTACCAGGCCTCGATCGCGGCCTACCACGTGACGTTCGACAACCGCCTGCTCTCGCTCAACCCCTGCACCAGCATCGAAGTGGGCACGCGACCGGAGTGCATCACGCGCTTCATCAACGTCGGTTCGGTGAAAAGCCGCGGTGCGGAACTGACCTTCATCCTCAAGCCGATGGACGGCCTGCAGTGGTACAACGCGCTCTCGTGGAACAAGACCACCTACGAGGACAACTACACCTCGGGCGGTGCGATCGTGCCGGTGGCCGGGAAGATCACGGTCGATACGCCCGAGCGTATGGCCTCCAGTGAAATCAGCTGGAACCGCGATGGCTTCTTCGCCAGCCTGCGCGCGAAGTACACGGGCAAGCGGTACTACACCTACACCAACGACCAGTCGGTGCCGGGTGTGACCACCTTCGATGCGGGCATGGGGTACTCGTTCGGGCCGGGCATGGGCCTGCGCGACATCAAGGTCTCGCTCAACGCAACCAACCTGACCAACAAGCGCTACGCCGGCCAGCTCAGTTCGTTCGCCCCGACCGACCCGACCGGCACCCGCTACGCGATCCACGCCAGCGCGCCGCGCCAGCTGTTCATGACGGTCGCTGCGGAGTTCTGATCCGGTGGGGTGGCCACCGACCGTCGGTCGGTGGTGCCGGTAGTGCCGGCCGCTGGCCGGCAACCCCATGAACCCGCCATCGCGAGGTGCCGGCCAGCGGCCGACACTGCCGAAACCACGCCCACACATCGCAAACCAGCCAAAAAAAAGCCGCGACGCCTATCAGCATCGCGGCTCACCTCGTGGGGGAGGTCACGCATCAAGCAGGACGCGCAAAATCCTCAGAACATGTGCAGACCACCATTCACCGCATAATCCGCACCCGTCACATACGCCGCGTCATCCGACGCCAACCACGCGCACAGACTGGCCACCTCCTCCGGCTTGCCCAGACGACGGATCGGCACCGACCCCGCCAGGCGATCCAGTACATCCGGCGGGAAACTGCTGATCGACTGGCTCGCGATGTACCCGGGCGAAATCGTATTCACCGTCACCCCGCGCGTCGCCACCTCATTGGCCAGCGCCCGGCTGAAACCATGCATCGCCGCCTTTGCCGTCGCGAAGTTCACCTGGCCGATCTGGCCCTTGTGCGCACTGACCGAGCCGATGTTCACGATCCGGCCCCAGCCGCGCGTGCTCATGCCATCGATCACCTGCTTGGTGATGTTGAACAGCGCGTGCAGGTTGGACCCCATCACTGCATTCCAGTCGTCCGGGCTCATCTGGCGGAACAACACATCGCGGCTGCCCCCGGCATTGTTGACCAGCACGTCGATCTCGCCCACCTCGGCTTTCACTTTCGCAAACGCCGCCACCGTGGAGGCCCAGTCCGCTGCGTTGCCCTCCGAGGCGATGAAATCGAACCCGAGCTCGCGCTGTTCGCGCAGCCAGGCAGCCTTGCGCGGCGAATTGGGTGCGCAGCCGGCCACCACGGTGTGGCCGTTGCGGGCCAGCTTCTGGCAGATGGCAGTGCCGACACTGCCCATGGCGCTGGTGACGTAGGCGATGCGAAGAGTCATGGCGGAACGCTCCTTGGTAAACGGGTCAGGACGCAAGCGGATACAGACCGAACAGCAGCCCACCGAACATCAGCAGCAGCGAAATGCCGATGGCCCATTTCAGGGTGAACTTCTGGTGATCGGCGAACTCCACCTTGGCCAGGCCGACCAGCAGATAGGTCGAGGGCACCAGCGGGCTGAGCAGATGCACCGGTTGGCCGGCCAGCGAGGCACGCGCCATTTCCACCGGGGTGATGCCGTAGTTGCCGGCCGCCTCGGACAGGATCGGCAGCACGCCGAAATAGAAGGCGTCGTTGGACATGAAGAAGGTGAAGGGCATCGAGGCCAACGCGGTGATCACCGCCAGGTACGGACCCCAGCTGTCGGGAATGACCGCCAGGAAGCTGTGCGACATCGCCTCGACCATGCCGGTGTTGTTGAGGATGCCGGTGAAGATGCCGGCCGCGAAGATCAGCGACACCACCGACAGCACGTTGCCGGCGTGGTTGACCACGCGGCGGCGCTGCTCGGCCAGGTTCGGGTAGTTGATGACCAGGGCGATGGCGAAGCCGACCATGAACAGCACCGGCATCGGCAGCACGCCCATGATCAGTGCGGTCATCAGGGCAAGCGTCAGGGCCAGGTTGACCCACAGCAGCTTCGGCCGCTTGATGTCTTCGGCATCTTCCACGGTCGGCAGGGTGTTGCCATCATCGGAGACGCTGTTGTCCATCCAGCTGCCGCCCTGCGGCAGGGTGACCACGCCCAGGCGGCGGCGCTCCTTCATGCCCAGGTACCAGGCCAGGACCAGCACGCCGGCGCAGGCAATCACCATCGAGGGGATCAGCGGCACGAACACGTCGGCCGGGTCCACGTGCAGCGCGGTGGCGGCACGCGCGGTCGGGCCACCCCACGGGGTGAGGTTCATCACGCCGCCGGCGAGGATGGTCACGCAGGTCATGTTCAACGCGTTCATGCCCAGCCGCTGATACAGCGGAAGCATCGCCGACACGGTGATCATGTAGGTGGTCGAGCCATCGCCGTCGAGCGAGATCAGCATCGCCAGGATGGCGGTGCCGAGCACGATCTTCATCGGGTCGCCCTTGACGAAGCGCAGGATGATCCGCACCAGCGGATCGAACAGCCCGGCATCGATCATCACCCCGAAGTACAGGATGGCGAACATCAACATCACGCCGGTCGGCGCGATCTTCTTGATGCCTTCCAGCATCATGTCGTCGATACCGGCTGCGAAGCCGCCGATCAGCGCGAACAGGATCGGAATGGTGATGAGGGCAACCAGCGGCGAGAGCCGCTTGCTCATGATCAAGTACATGAATGTAATGACCATGCCAAAGCCGAGGATGCTCAGCATCATCTGCATTCTCCAGAAGCAACAGAGGGGAAGGAGGGGATCAGAAGTCGTACTGCAGGCGGCCGGTCACGGCACGGGTGCGGTCCACGGTGGCGTCGGCCAGACGGTCGCGGTTGCGGCTTTCGATCAGGTTGAGCATGAAGCGCAGGTTCGGGCGCATGTACCAGTTGCCGCCCAGCGTCCAGGCTTCGGTCTGGCCGTCGCGCAGGTCGGGCTGGCCGATCAGGTGCTGGTCGCCGCGCATCTGGTCGTAGCGCAGGGCCAGTTCGAACGCGCCGGCCCGGTGCTGGAAATCCTTGACCCGCCCAAAGCGCCCGGTCTTGCGGTCGTACACGCGCGATTCGCCGGTGACGAACCAGCTGACCAGGCCGTAGCCGGCCAGCACCTTGCCGCGCTGGCTGCCATCGTCGAAGGTGGCGCCGCTGAACTCGCCCTGCCAGGACAGCGGCCCGTTCACCTGTGCGTATTCCAGCGACCACTTGTTGACGTCGGTATCGCGCCCGGCCGAGAAATCGACCAGCGTCAGGCGGCTGTTATCGGAGAGGTGGCCGGCCGGGCGCGGGCGGATGCGCAGGGCAGGCACGCCGTCCGTGCCGGGGTTGTCGTAGCGCTCATGGGCCAGCGAGAGGCCCAGGTGCAGCACGTCGCCGGCGGTGGCGCCCGGCGCCCAGGTAGCGCGGCCACCGGCGGCACGGCCTTTGACCTGCCATGCGTCGATGCTCTCCAGGCTGTAGGCGCTGGCCGCCCACGTCATGTCGCCGCGTGCGGCCTGCCAGGACGCGCCGAGGCGATACAGCGGGGCCAGCGTGGTGCCGGCGTTGCCGCGCTCCAGGAAGGAGCCGTAGTTGGAGCTGGTGCGGTCATCCAGCGAGAAGAACTGCTTGAACTGGCCCACGGTCAGCTTGCCCGCTTCGCCGAAGCTGCGGCTGACGAACACGTCCTTGGCCTCGACCCGGTCGCCGGAGAAATCCGCTTCCATCTTGTAGTCGACCACGAAGAACTTGCCGGATACGTCAAGCCACGCGCGGCGGATCTCGGTGTCGTCCTTGTTCGGGGTACCGCGGCGGTCGTTGTGGAAATCGGCGAAATCCAGGTGCAGGCGGCCGCCGAGGCTGGCGGTGACCGGGCGCTCGTCATCACGGTCGTCGGCGGCCCAGGCCGGCGCGGCCAACAACAGCGTGCAGGCAGCCGGCAGACAGCAGCGCAATGCGTTCAGTTCCATGGACCCTCCCAGGTGCCGGATGTTCGGTGGTGACGCGAGGGCGCAGCCTAGTGCCGGGATGCTGTCATCCACCTGTCAGTCATTGCTGCAGCGCAGCGAAGCGCACGGAGGCGGCCGCACGCGCTAGCATTCCCGCACCTTTCCCGATCCCGACCGATGCGCATCCTGCTGGTGGAAGACAACCCGGACCTGGCCGACGCGATCGTCCGCCGCATGCGCCGCAGTGGGCATGCCGTGGACTGGCAGAGCGACGGGCTGGCCGCGGCGAGCGTGCTGCGCTACCAGAGCTTCGATCTGGTCGTGCTCGATATCGGCCTGCCCAAGCTGGACGGTCTGCGCGTGCTGGCCGGCATGCGCGAGCGCGGCGACAGCACGCCGGTGCTGATGCTCACCGCGCGTGACGGGATCGAAGATCGCGTGCAGGCGCTGGATGTCGGCGCGGATGATTACCTCGGCAAACCGTTCGATTTCCGCGAGTTCGAGGCGCGCTGCCGCGTGCTGCTGCGCCGCACCCGCGGGCAGGCCAGCGAGGTGGTGCAGATTGGTGGCTTCCAGTTCGACAACGCCGCGCACCGGGTCAGCCTGGAGGGCCAGCCGATCGAGCTGCCCAACCGCGAGTACCGCCTGCTTGAGATCCTGATGGGGCGGCTGGGGCAGGTGGTGGGCAAGGACGAGATCGGCAACGGCCTGTTCGGCTTCGATGACGAGGCCGGCCCGAACGCGATCGAACTCTACGTCGGTCGCCTGCGGCGCAAGCTGGCCGATGCACCGCTGCGCATCGTCACCGTACGCGGCAGCGGCTATCTGCTCGAAGCACACGACGCCACGCCCGATGGCAGCCGTCCCGATGGCGGGTGATGCCCGCGCGCCGAGCTCGATCCGGCGCACGCTGTGGCTCTATCTCGGCGGCTTGATGGCGCTGTTCGCCGTGGCGCTGTTCTTCGGTGCACGCGACTATGGCCAGCGCGCCGCCAATCGTTCCTACGATCACCTGCTGGTGTCCTCGGCACTGTCGATCATCGATTCGGTGGCGCTGGTGGAGGCGCAGTGGCAGGTCGATCTGCCCTACGCCGCGCTCGACCTGCTGGCGATGGCGCCGGAAGACCGCGTGTTCTATCGCGTCTCCGATGCACGCAACCAGACCGTGACCGGCTACGACGACCTGCCGGCACCGCCGCGCCCGCCGACCGATCGTCCGCAGTTGTTCGATGCGCCGTACAGCGGCGAGACCGTGCGCTTCGTCGTGGTGTCGCGGCGGGTCTCCTCCCCGTCCGCGCAGGCGGAAGTCCGTGTGCAGGTCGGGCAGACCCGGCGCGCACGCGAGGCGCTGGCCCAGGACATGGTGACCCGCGCCCTGGTCGCGATCGTGGTGCTCTCGCTGTTGTCGCTGGCCCTGGTCGCGCTCGGCGTGCACCGGGCGCTGCGGCCGCTGGTGCGGGTCGAACGCGAGCTGTCCCGGCGCGAGCCCTCCGATCTGCGGCCACTGGATGCGGCCACGCCGCAGGAGATGGACCAGATGGTCGGTGCGCTGAACCGCTTCATGGGGCGGCTGTCGACCAGCAATGAAACCCTGCGCGCGTTCATGGCCGAGGCCGCGCACCAGATGCGTACGCCGCTGGCTGCGCTGCGCGCGCAGGCGCAGCTGGCACTGGATGATGATGATCCGGAGGACATGCGCCGCAGCCTGCAGGCGATCGAGCGCAACGCCACCCACATGAGCCGCCTGCTCAACCAGCTGCTCAGCGATGCCAGCGTGATCCATCGCGCGAACCTGCAGCGGTTCGCGCCGGTGGACCTGGCCGAGACCGTGCACCAGGCCCTGCATGAGGCGCTCCCGCAGGCATTGCCCGCACCCCGCGTGCAGTTGGCGGTGACCCGCGAGCCGGCCTGGGTCAACGGCGATGCACTGCTGCTGCGCGAAGCGATCAAGAACCTGATCGACAACGCGCTCAAGTACGGTGGGGACGGCGCGTTGCAGCTCGCGTTGACCACCGATGACACCCACTGCGTACTGACCATCGCCGATCACGGCCCGGGCATCGCGCCGGCCGATGCGGAGCGGGTCTTCGAGCGTTTCGCGCGTGGCGAAGGTGCGGCCGCCGGTGGCGCCGGGCTCGGGCTGGCGATCGTCAAGCGCGTGGTTGACAGCCATGGCGGCCATATCGATCTGTCCAACCGGGTGGGCGGCGGCCTGATCGCCACGATCCGGCTGCCGAGGAGGCACGCATGAAGGTTCTGTCTGGTCTGTGGTTGATGCTGGTGGCTTTCACTGCAGCGGCCGACCCCGGCGACGTGCAGCGCTTTCCCGCGCAGGGCACGCCCACCGCGCAGCTGCGCATCCATGGCTCGACCGACATCGAGGTGTTCGCCACGGTGATCGCCGACTACCAGCGGCTGCATCCGGGGACGGAGGTGATCTACGAAGACATCATCACCCAGGATATCTACAGCCGTTACCTGCACGTGCCGGGGCCTGGTGCGGCACCGGATCTGCTCATCAGCAGCGGCATGGACCTGCAGACCAAGCTCGTCAACGATGGACACGCGCTGCCGCACCGCTCGGCGCAGACCGATGCTTTGCCCTCCTGGGCGCAGTGGCGGCACGAGGCGTTCGGGATCAGCTACGAGCCGGTGGTCATGGTCTACAACACCCGCCGCCTGGCGGCGAACCGGGTGCCGCGCACGCGCCGGCAACTGCTCGATCTGCTGCACGCTGCCGATGCACCGTTGAAAGGGCGGGTGGGCACGTACGATATCGAGCGCAGCAACGTGGGTTACCTCATGGCCACCCAGGACAGCCAGCGCGGCAGCATTGCCGGCGCGCTGCTGGGTGCACTGGGCGACAACGCGGTGCAGTTGGAGGAACGGACCGGCGTGCTGCTGGACCGGGTCAGCCGGGGCGAACTGGCGCTTGTCTACAACGTGCTGGGGTCGTATGCACGCGCACGGATCGAGGCCGGCGCGCCGTTGGCCATCGTCGAGCCGGAGGACTACACCCTGGTGGTGCTGCGTACGGCGGTCATACCGCGCAGCAGCCGGCATCCCGAGGAAGCGGGCCGATTCCTGGATTACCTGCTGTCTCCGCGCGGGCAGCAGGTCCTCTCACGGGAGGCACGCCTGACCTCGATCCTGCCCGCGGCTACTACTGGCGGCGGGCCATCCAGCAACCTTCGCCCGATCCAGCTCGGCCCCGGCCTGCTGGTGTATCTGGACGCACTCAAGCGTCGCCAGTTCCTGGAAGCCTGGCGCGCCAGCGTGCTGCCCGCAGGCAGTGACAGCACGCCGCGCGAAGATCAGAACACGCCCAGCAACCAGGCAGCCCCCAACAGAAGCAGAGAGAAGCCCCACATCCACCCCAGCGAGTAGCGGATGTGGCGCCCGATGTCCGCTCCGGCCAGCCCCAGCGCCAGCCATAGCGCCGGTGAGAACGGGCTGATGAAGGTCCCCACGATGTTCCCGATGGTCAGCGCATACACGCTGTGTGCGGGGTCCACGCCGAGCGGCGTAGTGATCTCCAGTACCACCGGCAGCAGTCCGAAATAGTAGGCATCGGTACTGAGCAGCAGTTCCATCGGCAAGCCGACCACGCCGAGCAGCACATGCAGCCATGGCAGCATGGAATCGGGAAGCACATGGGCCAGGTCCGCCGCGATGGAGCGCAGCATCCCGCTGCCGTCCATCACCCCCAGGAACGAGCCCGCGGCCAGGATGATCGCACCCATCTTCAGCGCCGCCGGCGCATGCGCGGCGATCGCCTCCATCTGCTGCGCGGGGCGCCGGTAGTTGATCAGCAGGGCCAGCGCCAGGCCGATCATGAAGATGTAGGCCGAGGGCAACAGACTACCGACCAGCGCACCCAGGACCGCGACGAACAGCAGCGCGTTCAGCCCCGCATGGCGCACGGGCACCGGCGCCGCTGCGCGGGGCAGCGGCGCAGCGGTCCCGGCAGGCGCCAGGTCGCCACCGCTGGCGGCAAGGCGGGCAGCACGCCCGCGTTCGCGCAGCCCCAGCACGGCCGCCATCGCCAGCAGCAACACCGCACCGACCACCTGCACCGGCAGCAGCGGCTGCCACAGCACGCCGACGTCGATGCCGGTCACGGCGGCAGCGCGCCCGAGCGGACCCGCCCACGGAAGCATGTTGAAGATGCCTGCACCGGTCGCCAGCAGGAGCAGCATCAGGTACGGACTCATGTGCAGGCGCCGGTACAGCGGCAGCAGCGCCGGCACGGTGAGCAGGAAGGTGGTGGCACCGGCACCGTCCAGATGCGCCACCATCCCCAGCAGTGCGGTCATCATGGCGACCGCGACGACATTGCCCGCAGTCATCCGCACCAGCCCGTCAACCAGGGGGCGGAACAGCCCCGCATCCTGCAGCACCCCGAAGAAGGTGATCGCGAACATGAACATCGCAGCGATCGGGGCGACCCGCCTCAGGCCGTCATTGAAGTAGCCAGCAAGCGCATCCGTGCCGGTTCCGACAATCAGCGCAGCCACCAGCGGGACCAACACGAGGGCGATGATGGCCGTCGTTCGCCCGGTGATCAGCAGAGCCACCAGTGCAGCAATGGTCAATAGCCCGATGAGTGTCAGCATGCAGCCTCCAGTACAAGGAAATGTCGATCCGACCCTGTCACCGGTGAGCTGTCATCCAGCTGTCAGCGGCCGAATGCGACAGTGCGCCGGGTGGCATGCCACACTTCGTGCATGAGTGACATCACCGTCCTGGTCGCCGATGACCACCCGCTGCTCCGCGCTGCGGTCGTGCATTCCCTGCGTCAGGCGCTGCCCCAGGTCCACGTGATCGAAGTGGCCAGTGCCGCCACGCTGGAAAGCGCGCTCGATCAGCACGCCGAAATCGAACTGGTCCTGCTCGACCTGACCATGCCCGGTGCGCGCGGATTCTCCTCGCTGCTGCACGTACGCGGTGCGCATCCGGACATACCGGTGGTGATCGTGTCCTCCAACGACCACCCGCGCGTGATCCGGCGGGCGCAGCAGTTCGGCGCGGCGGGGTTCATTCCCAAATCAGCGCCGGCCGAAACGCTCGGCCAGGCGGTGGCGGCGGTGCTCGATGGCGGCGTGTGGTTCCCGGCGATGGCGGCAGAGCGGTCCGAATCCGATGCGCTGCTGGCCACGCGGCTGGCGCAACTGACCCCGCAGCAGTTCCGGGTGCTGTTGTGCCTGGCCGACGGCCTGCTCAACAAGCAGATCGCCTATGAACTGGGCTTGGCCGAAAATACGGTCAAGGTGCACGTGACCGCGATCCTGAAGAAGCTCGAGTGCCACAGCCGCACGCAGGCGGCGGTGCTGGTGAAGGCGCTGGAGCCGGAAGGGGACGCAGGCGCCGGCATCTAGCGCGTGGCATCACCGCGATGGCGCAGCAGCACCTGCGTCATCAGCGCGCGCAAGGCCGGCGGACGCACCGGTTTGGACAGAAATCCCCACCCGTTTTCGGCCGCCTGCGCGCGCAGTGCATCGTCGCGTTCGGCCGTGACCAGGATCACCGGGGGCCGCGCCTGCCATTGCACGCACAGCGCCTCGTAAAGATCGGGGCCATGGAACTCGCCCATGCGCACATCGAGCAGCAGCAGCTGCGGCACCGTGGCGGGCGCGGCCAGGTCCAGCGCGGCCTGCGGGCCATCGGCCAGTTCCACCGCACAGCCCCAGCGTTCCAACAGCGCGCGGGTGGCGGCGCAGACCCGCGGATCATCATCGATGCTCCAGACCCGGCAATGGCGTAGCGGGCTGTCATCGCCGGTGTCCACCACCGGGGCAGCCGCGGGCGCCGATGCGGGCACCACGTCTGCCGCCTCGCCCATGGGCAGGCTTACCGAAAACACACTGCCACGCCCCAGCGTCGAGCGCAGGCGGATCGGGTGGCCGAGCAGGCGGCCGATGCGCTCCACGATCGCCAGGCCCAGCCCGGCCCCGCGTTCCTGGTCCACGCCATCGTCCAGCCGCCGGAACTCTTCGAAGATCTCGCCCTGCAGGCTGTCGGGAATGCCCGGCCCCTGGTCATGCACTTCGATGCGCAGCTGGGCACCGTCGCGGCGGCAGCCGATCAGTACCCGGCCCCGCGGGGTGTAGCGCAGCGCATTGGACAGGAAGTTCTGCAGGATCCGGCGCAGCAACGCCTCGTCGCTGACCACCACCGCCCGCGTATCCACCCAGCGCAGCTGCAGGCCGCGGCTTTCGGCAGCCAGGCCGAACTCGCGCGCCAGCGTTTCCAGCAGCGGCGACAGCGCGAAGGCGCGCACATGGGTCTGCAGCGCCCCCGATTCCAGCCGCGAGATATCGAGCAGGCTGTTGAGGATGGCGTCCTGCGCCGCGAGCGCGGCATCCACGTGCTCGCTGAGCTCGCGCGCGTCGCCCTGCAGCTTGCCGCGCAGCACCGAAACGAACATCCGCGCGGCGTTCAGCGGCTGCAGCAGATCGTGTACGGCCGAGGCCACGAAGCGCGACTTGTAGCGGTTGGCCCGTTCGGCTTCGCGGCGCGCTTCATCCAGATCCCGGGTGCGCTCGGCGACGCGGTGCTCCAGCGCATCGGCGAGCGAGCGCAGTTCGCGCGCGGTGTTCTTGTAGGCGGTGATGTCGGCGTAGCTGGTGACGAAGCCACCGTCGGGCAGCGGGTTGCCGCGGATCTCCAGCACCGTGCCGTCGTCTTTCTCGCTCTCGCGCATGTGCGGGCGCCCGCTGCGCAGATGGTTCAACCGGCGTTCGATGGCTTCATCGATCGGCCCGGGGCCAAGCAGGCCACGGCGCGCGTTGTAGCGGAAGATCTCCTCGATCGGGCGTCCGACCCGGATCAGCCCGGTCGGAAAGCGGAACAGCTCCAGGTAGCGCGCGTTCCACGCCACCAGCTTCTGCTCGTTGTCGATCACCACCACGCCCTGTGGCAGGTGGGCCAGGCTGCGGCTGAGACCGCTGTCGGCCTGCTGCGCGGCCTGCAGCACGCCGTCCTGGGCGGTGCGCAGCTCCTGTGCATGCTGCTTGAGCACGCTTTCCAGCTCGCGCCGGCTGCGCTGGCGGTGCGCGGCCAGGCGTCGGCGCTGCTGCACGAACAGGCCCAGGAAACACAGCGCCAACCAGATCCCGCCAGCAGCCAGCGCGGCGCTGCGGCCGACGGCCGTGCTGGCGCTGGCGTCATGCAGCAGGTGCAGCTTCCACTGCGGTTCGTTCAGGGCCAGGGTCTGCCACAGCACCGGCCGTGGCAGGGCGGGCTGCTCCACACGCACCATGCGCCCGCCATCGGCGAGCACCTCCGCGGTGCGGGCCTGCAGCGGCTGCAGCGAGCGGTCTGCGTACTGGCGGGTTGCCAGCATCTCGCTGCGCTCCTGCGGGCCGAGCGGGCGCAGCAGGCGGTAACGCCAGGCATCGCCGTTGGCCAGGAACACCACGTCATGCGCGTCGGTGGCCAGCACGATGTCCGGGCTCTGCAGCCATTCCTGTTCGAGTGCGCGCAGCTCGATCTTGATCGCCACCACGCCCAGCACGGTGCCGCGATCGTCGTAGATCGCCTGCGAGAGGAAGTAGCCCGGCACGGCCGTGGTCATGCCGATGCCGTAGAAATGCCCGCTGCCGCGCGCCATCGCCTGCTGGTAGTAGGGGCGGTAGCTGTAGTCCTCGCCGACATTGCTGGTCGGCTGGTCCCAGTTGCTGGCGGCCACGGCGATGCCGTGCCGGTCAATCAGGGTCAGGGTCGAGGCACGGGTGACGCTGTTGGCCTGGGCCAGCTTGAGGTTCAGCCGCTGCCGCTCGGCGGCGGTGAGCGGATGGGACACCGCCTGGTGCAGGTCCGGGTCCAGCGCCAGCACCTGCGGCAGCGTGCCGAAGCGATCGATGCGCTGCTGCAGGGTCTGCGCATACAGGCCGAGCTGACGCCGCACCTGCAGGCTTTCGTCATCCAGCGCCCGCTGTTGCGCATAGCGCCCGGCCAGCAGCGCACACAGCGCCGTGCCGCCGAGCATCAGGACGATGAGCAGCCACCAGGGGCGATAGCGGGAGACGCGGTACATGGCGCCAGTCTAGGCAGGGCAGGGCGGACGCGCGTCAACGCGTCCGCCGGGCGGGCTCAGAAATGCATCTGCGCGCGCAGTTCGAAGATCTCCGGCTGGCTGCGCACGCCGCGACGGCTGGCGTCGACCTTGACGTAGTTCGCCTGGAACTTGAAGTGCGAGGTCAGGTACCAGTTGGCGCCGAGGGTCCAATCGTGCTGGCGGCCGCCGAACACGTCGGCATCGTCCAGATCGATGCGGCTGTAGCGGGTGACCAGCTCGACCGCGCCGTAGCCGTGGGCCGGCTTGACGTTGGCCACCGCGCCGGCGCTGTACGGGCGCGATTCGCTGGTCAGGATCCAGCTCGCCATCGCGTACTGGCCGCTGCCGGTGTAATCCGGCTTGCCGTCACGGCTGACCGTGGTCTGCAGCGCTTCGCCCTGCAGCGAGAACGGGCCGCGGATCCAGATGCCTTCCAGCCCGGTGCGCACGATCTTGTCGGCGGTGGTCAGGGCACCGGAGTCGACCAGGCGGATGTCGGTCAGGCCGGCTTCCGGGCGCGCGCGCAGGCGGGCGCTGGCCGGGTGCGAGACATCGCGGCCATCGCGGTAGCCGCGCGGGTTTTCCTGCGAATAGGCCAGGCCCAGGTGGACCACGTCGCCTGCGGCCTTGACCGGGGTCCACACGCCGCGCACGGCCTGGGTGGTGCCGGGGTTGTCGCCCTGCAGGTCCTTGCCGCCGTAGGCGCCAGCCTGCAGCAGGTACTGCGGGCGCTCCAGCACCCATTCGGCACCGGTGCGGCGGCCTTCGTAGAACGCCTGCACGGGCAGGGCGGTTTCCAGGAAGCTGCCGGCGCGCGAGGAGGTGCCGGCGTCCAGGCCGACCGGGGTCTTCATGTAGCCGAAGCGGAAGCGGCCGATGTCGCTGCCGAAGAAGGCCTTGCTCTCGAAGCGGACGAACACGTCCAGCCAGGTGTCGGCCTGGAAGTCGTAATAGACCATGGCGTCGTACACGCCCTTCTTCTTCAGGGTCGCGCCGAATTCCTTGCGGCGCACGGCGTCGGCGTCTTCGATGCCGCTGCCGCCGGAGAAGTCGTTGAGGTCATAGGCGATGTTGGCAGTCGCTGCCAGCTCGGTACCGTCACTGAAAGTGGTCTTGGTCGGCCAGTTGTCCCAGTCGGCCGCGGTGGCGGCGAGCGGGGCGGTGGTCAGGGCCAGGGCGATGAACAGGGGCGTAGGGCGCATGGGCGGTAGCTGCTTGAATAAGGGTGGGGCAGAACAACAACGGCCGCGGACGGCAAATCTGTGGGTGCGTCCCCCTTGATCCGCTGCCGGGCCACCCGCCGCCGTGGGGGCGCGGTGCCGGGGCAGTGTAGGCAGTCCGGCCAGCTGAACCGGGGGGCTAGTACCAATAGGTTATCTGCGTTGGCGAGATGCGGGCGTAAAAAGGCCACGCCAGATGCCGCCCAGCGCGGCCGGCATCCTTCGTGACACTGCCGGAGCTTTCCCATGCACGTTCCCACCACCGCCCCGCTGGCGGCCAAGCCGCTGCCGTTCTACCGCCAACTGTATTTCCAGGTGGTGGTGGCGATCGTCCTCGGTGCCATCCTCGGCCATTACGAGCCGGCCTTCGCCGAATCGCTCAAGCCGCTGGGCGACGCCTTCATCAAGCTGGTGAAGATGATCATCGCCCCGGTGATCTTCCTGACCATCGTCACCGGCATCGCCGGCATGACCCACCTGCGCACTGTGGGCCGGGTGTTCGCCAAATCGATGGCCTACTTCCTGTTCTTCTCCACGCTGGCCCTGGTGGTCGGCATGGTGGTGGCGCACGTGGTGCAGCCGGGCGCGGGGATGAACATCAACCCGGCCGACCTGGACCAGACCGCGGTCAACGGCTATGTGCAGAAATCCCATGAGCTGACCCTGGTCGGCTTCGCGATGGACATCATCCCGGCCACCCTGGTCAGTGCCTTCGTCGAGGGCAACATCCTGCAGGTGCTGTTCGTGGCGGTGCTGTTCGGCATCGCGCTGGCCCTGACCGGCGAGAAGGGCCGCCCGGTGCTGACCTTCCTGGAGGCGCTGACCGCGCCGGTGTTCCGCCTGGTCCACATCCTGATGAAGGCCGCCCCGATCGGCGCGTTCGGCGCGATCGCCTTCACCATCGGCAAGTACGGGGTCGGCTCGCTGGTCAACCTGGCCTGGCTGGTCGGCTCGTTCTACCTGACCGCCTTCCTGTTCGTGGCGGTGATCCTGGGCGTGGTCTGCCGCCTGTGCGGGTTCTCGGTGTTCAAGCTGGCCCGTTACCTCAAGGCCGAGCTGCTGCTGGTGCTGGGCACCTCATCCTCGGAATCGGCGCTGCCCTCGCTGATGGAGAAGATGGAAAAGGCTGGCTGCAGCAAGTCCGTGGTGGGCCTAGTGGTCCCGACCGGTTACTCGTTCAACCTGGACGGCACCAACATCTACATGACCCTGGCGGCGCTGTTCATCGCCCAGGCCACCAACACCGAGCTGACCCTGGGCCACCAGATCGCCCTGCTGCTGGTGGCGATGCTCAGCTCCAAGGGCGCCGCCGGCGTCACCGGCGCCGGCTTCATCACCCTGGCCGCCACCCTGGCCGTGGTGCCGGAAGTGCCGGTGGCCGGCATGGCGCTGATCCTGGGCGTGGACCGCTTCATGAGCGAATGCCGCTCGCTGACCAACTTCATCGGCAATGCCGTGGCCACGGTGGTGGTCTCGCGCTGGGAAAACGCGCTGGATCGTGACCGCCTGGCGATGGTGCTCGATGGCCGTGAAGCCGAGCTGCCGCCGCTGGTGGTCGATGACCTGCCGGCGACGCTCCCGGCCCCGGCGCATTGAGCCCGATGAGCTGATTGTGTGGTGCATGGTCGTGCCGTTCCTGCCGGGGCGGCACGGCCATGTTTTGTTTTGAAGGCCCGGTGCGCGCTGCTGGATTATGTGCGGTTGCAGCATGACCGCGACAGCGTAGCGACAGGTCCGTCCACGCCAACGGGGGTATGATCCCCTGTTCCTCTCGCCCATTCATCTGCAGAAAGCGATGTCCAACGAAGATTTCAAACAGGCAGCCCTCGACTATCACCGGCTCTCGCCGCCCGGCAAGATCAAGGTCACCGCGACCAAGCCGATGTTGACCCAGCGCGATCTGTCGTTGGCGTACTCCCCGGGCGTGGCACACGCCTGCGAGGCGATCATGGCCGACCCGCAGCAGGCCAGCGAGCTCACCGCGCGCGGCAACCTGGTCGCCGTGATCTCCAATGGCACCGCCGTGCTGGGCCTGGGCAACATCGGCCCGCTGGCCGGCAAGCCGGTCATGGAAGGCAAGGGCGTGCTGTTCCAGAAGTTCGCCGGCATCGATGTGTTCGACATCGAGATCGATGAAAACGACCCGGACAAGCTGGTCGACATCATCGCCTCGCTGGAACCGACCTTCGGTGGCATCAACCTGGAAGACATCAAGGCACCGGAGTGCTTCATCGTCGAGCGCAAGCTGCGCGAGCGCATGAACATCCCGGTGTTCCACGACGATCAGCACGGCACTGCGATCATCGTCGGTGCGGCCGTGCTCAACGCCATGCTGGTGACCGGCAAGAAGATCGAAGAGGTGAAGCTGGCCACCACCGGCATGGGTGCGGCGGGCATCTCCTGCGTCAACATGCTGGTCTCGCTGGGCCTGAAGAAAGAGAACATCCTCGCCTTCGACCGCGACGGCGTGATCCACACCGGCCGCAGCGATCTGGACCCGGAGAAGGCGCGTTACGCGCGTGATACCGACAAGCGCACGCTGGCCGAGATCGTCGATGGGGCGGACATCTTCCTGGGCCTGTCGGCCCCGGGCATCCTGACCGCGGACATGGTCAAGACCATGGCCAAGGATCCGGTGATCTTCGCGCTGGCCAACCCGACCCCGGAAATCATGCCGGAAGTGGCCCGTTCGGTGCGCCCGGACGCGCTGATCGGCACCGGTCGTTCGGATTACCCGAACCAGATCAACAACGTGCTGTGCTTCCCGTACCTGTTCCGTGGTGCGCTGGACGTCGGCGCGACCGCGATCAACGAGGAAATGAAGATCGCCTGCGTGCACGCGATCGCCGCGATGGCACGCCGCGAGGCCAGCGACCTGGGCTCGGCCTATGGCGATGAGACCCCGAGCTTCGGCCGTGACTACCTGATTCCGCGTCCGTTCGACCGTCGCCTGCTGGTGGAGCTGTCGGCCGCCGTGGCCCAGGCCGCGATGGATTCGGGCGTGGCCACCCGTCCGGTCGCCGACATGGGCGCCTACCGCGAGAAGCTGGCCCAGTTCGTTTACCGCACCAGCCTGATGATGAAGCCGGTCTACGACCGCGCCCGCTCGGACAAGCAGCGCGTGGTGTACGCCGAAGGCGAAGAAGAAGTGGTGCTGCGCGCGGTGCAGAACGTGGTCGATGAAGGCCTGGCGCAGCCGATCCTGATCGGCCGCCCGGACGTGATCGAATCGCGTATCGAGCGCCTGGGCCTGCGCATGAAGGCCGGTGTCGACTTCGACATCACCAACATCAACGACGACCCGCGCTTTAACGATTACTGGCAGTACTACCACAACCTCACCGGCCGCCGCGGTGTGACCGTGGCCGCGGCCAAGAACCTGATGCGCTCGCGCCCGACCCTGATCGCGGCCGTGATGGTGGCGCGCGGCGAAGCCGACGCGATGCTGACCGGCGTGGTCGGCCGCTTCCACAAGAAGCTGGGCTACGTGCGCAGCGTGCTGCCGCTGGAAGCCAAGGTGACCTCCACCTCGGCGATGACCGGCGTGATCAACCAGCAGGGCGTGTTCTTCTTCGTGGATACCCACGTCCAGGAAGACCCGACCGCCGAGCAGATCACCGAAGCCACGCTGCAGGCGGCGTACCGCATGAAGCTGTTCGGCATCGAGCCGAAGGTGGCGTTGCTGTCGCACTCCAACTTCGGCAGCCACGATTCCAGGGACGCGCTGAAGATGCGTGCGGTCCGCGAGATGCTGCTCAAGCGCAACCCGCGCTTGAACGTGGATGGCGAAATGCAGGGCGACACTGCATGGGATGAAGCCCTGCGCCAGAAGCTGCTGCCCAACAGCACGCTGAAGGGCCGCGCCAACCTGTTCGTGCTGCCCAACCTGGAAGCGGCCAACATCGCCTACAACCTGGTGCGCGTGTTCACCGACGGCGTGGCGATCGGCCCGATCCTGATGGGCGTGGCCAAGCCGGTGCACATCCTGACCACCAGCGCGACCTCGCGCCGCGTGCTCAACATGACCGCGATCGCGGCCGTGGATGCGCAGATCCGGAAACAACTGGAGGCGGAAAAGAACGGCGCGTAATCCGCCGGTCTTTTTGACCCCCAGCTGCCAGAACGCGCCCTTCGGGGCGCGTTCTCGTTTCAGGCATCGAAACCGGTGGCTCTGCCACACGCGCGCCGCACAGACGTCACCGCCCTGCAACCTCCCAGGCGCCCAATAGCACCACGCGGCCCGGCCGTGGTGGCGCTCCGGTGGGGGCGCCGCCACCCTGGGCCCGACCATATCCTCCACGGCCAGCCACGGGAACGGTGTCATGCGCGATCCACGCACGAAGCGGTATTTCCAGCAGTTGTTCGCGCTGTACGCCGGGTTGGTGGGCGCGCGCTGAAGACGGCACCGGTAGTGCCGGCCGCTGGCCGGCGCCCCGCAGACGCCGATCGGGCACTTGGAGCAATCAGCGTGCCCGCACGTACTGTTCCCACAACGCCGGCAACGCCACGCCGCTGAGCGTTTCCCACAACGCCGGCGTGTAGCGCCCCTCGCGCAGGGCGCCATCAAGCGCCTTCACCAGCCCGGGATGCTGCGCCTCGCTCCAGGCGAGAAACGCGCCGGTCACCCGGTAGCCGGTATCGAAGTTGTGCTCCGGCTTGACCTGCGTGGGCAACGCCCAGCCGGCCCCGGCATTGTCCTTGCCGTAGCGGTCGCGGGCGTAATCGGCGATGCCTTCCACCAGCCAGCCCGGCACGCGCGCGTTGGCGTACTCCGGGTAGCCCTGCACGATGTGCATGGCCTCATGGGTAACCAGGTCGATGTCGCCCGGGTGCTTGGCCAGCCAGGCCGGGTTGATCGTGATCGTCGCCGCCTGCGCCTTCTCACCGACAAAGGCGATGCCGTCGTAACCGGGGTCGATCACGATGCCGACCTGCGTCGGCGCGGCAGGATGGAAATCGGCGCGCTCGCGCAGGTAGGCGCCGAAAAACGTCTCGATGATGCGCTCGCGCACCGGCGCGGCCAGCGCATCGCTGGGGTCGCGGTAGTGCAGGGTCACATCCTCGCGGGTCTGTGTGGTCTCGAACGCGTGGGCATCGGCCAGCCCGGCGCCGACCAGCAGGGCGGCCAACAGGCAACGGGAGATCGGCATGCGGGGCCTCATCGGGTGGTGGCCGGGGCGAGCAGTTCGACTTCGGCCAGCTGCAGGCGGCCGGGTGCCGCAATGCGCAGGCGGTACTCGGCATAGCGGCCCGGCTGGGCGATGCGGAACGGACGGGTCTGCATGGCCCAGGCGAAGGCTTCGCCCCGGCGCTGGTCGACCTGCACCCAGCGGCCCCCGGTGGTGCGTGCCTCCAGCGTCCATTCGCCGCCGCGGATCGGGCCATTACCGCTGGTCAGGGTGTACATCGAGGGTGTACCCGCGGCGACGTTGCTGAAGGTGATCGTGCTGGAGCCGCCCAGCGGCAGCGCCGTGGCCGCGTCGTCATCGATAAGCGCCGTGGCCGCCCGCCCGTCGCCGAGCTGGGCGGTGGCGCCGCTGCCAAGCAGGTCGTGCAGCAGGGCCGGCTGCTGGCCGCGCGCGGTGAGCGAGCGCGGTGCATCATCCGGGCCGGTGCCCCAGCGCGAAGGTTCCGGGCCCATGACGAAGTCCAGCGTGGCGCCCTTGGCGAGCAGCTCGTGCGGCAGCCAGGTCCTGGTCCACGGCGTGCCGTTCACCTTCAACGACTGCACGTAGATGTTGGTGGCCGAGTTCTCCGGCGCGTTGACGGTCAGCACCGCGCCGCCCTGCAGCTCGACACGGGCGTGGCGGAACAGCGGCGAACCGATCACGTACTCCGGCGCGCCCATGCGCAGCGGATAGATGCCCAGCGACGCGAACAGGTACCACGCCGAGGTCTCGCCGTTGTCCTCATCGCCCGGGTAGCCCTGGCCGATCTCACTGCCCAGGTACAGGCGCGACAGGATCTCGCGCACATGCTGCTGGGTCTTCCACGGCTGCCCGGCATACAGGTACATCCACGGGATGTGGTGCGCCGGCTGGTTGCTGTGCGCGTACATGCCCATGCGCACATCGCGCGCCTCGGTCATTTCATGGATGGTACCGCCGTAGGAACCGGAAAACGCGGCATCGGCGGTTTCCGGGGTGGCGAAGAACGTGTCCAGCTTGGCCGCCAGCTGCTCGCGGCCACCGTACAGCGCGGCCAGCCCTTCGCCGTCGTGCGCGGCGGTGAAGGCGAAGGTCCAGCCGTTGGATTCGGTGTAGTCATGGCCCCACACGCGCGGGTCGTAGTCCTTGGCATCCAGCCGCCAGCTGCCATCCGGTTTGCGCCCCTGGAAGAAGCCCGCGGCCGGATCGAACAGCGTGGCGTAGGTGCCAGCGCGGTGACGGAAATAATCGG
Source organism: Stenotrophomonas sp. RIT-551 (assembly GCF_026241915.1). Taxonomy (NCBI): domain Bacteria; kingdom Pseudomonadati; phylum Pseudomonadota; class Gammaproteobacteria; order Lysobacterales; family Lysobacteraceae; genus Stenotrophomonas; species Stenotrophomonas sp. RIT-551. Next base: position 85,316 of record NZ_JAPJIU010000005.1, read on the forward strand.
CTTCAGTGGCATAGCGTTCGCGGGCGGCCGGTGTATCGGCCTGTCTGGCCAGCGCCTCTGCCATGTTGGCCACGCCGAAATCGTTGAGCGCGCCTTCCATCGTCCACGACATGCCTTCATGCACATCGGCAGTGGCGTAGCCGCGGAAGGTGGAACGGTCCATGCCCTTGCGCCCGACATGGCGGTCCGGCGGAACCACGGTCGCATTCTTCAGCGCGGCGGCATAGGCCTCCTGCGCGTCGAAACCGCCGATCCCCTTCAGCCATGCATCGGCGAAAGCCACGTCCGAACTGGTGCCCACCATCAGGTCGGCATAGCCGGGCGAGGACCAGCGGGCGACCCAGCCGCCGGCGCGGTACTGCTCCAGGAAGCCCTGCACCAGCGCACCGGCATCGTCCTTGGTGAACAGCGCATACGCCGGCCAGGTGGTGCGGAAGGTGTCCCAGAAGCCGTTGTTGACGTAGACCTTGCCGTCGCGCACCGGCGCGAAGCTGCGCGTGGCGCTGCCGTCGGTGTTCTCATCCGAGGCACTGGCCTGGCTGGCGTAGCGCCAGTCAGGTGCCGCCGCGGTACCGGCGTTCTCGTGCCCGGAGTTGGGATAGAGGTAAAGGCGGTACAGATTGGAATACAGCGTGGTCTTCTGGTCGTCGGTGGCGTCGCCCACGTCGAAGCGGCCCAGGCGCTGGTCCCAGGCATCCTGCGCGCGTGCGGCCACGCGGTCGACATCGTCAGCGGCCGACAGCTCCAGCGCGAGGTTGTGGCGCGCCTGCTCGACCGAGATCAGTGAGGTGGCGATGCGCATCGAGACGCGGCGGTCGGCACCGGCATCGAACTTGATGTAGCCGGTCGGGCGGCCGGTCTCCACGGTGCCGCTGCTGCGCCACGGCCGGTCGAAGCTGGCCACCACGTACATGCGGGTGGCGCCGGTGGACAGGCCGCTGCGGGTGTCGGTGTAGCCGGAGAGCGTCTGGGTCGCCGCATCCAGGGTCAGCCCGCCGCGGGCATCGACATTGTCGAACAGCAGGTTGGCATCGCCCCCTTCCGGGAACGCGAAGCGGAACACCGCGGCGTGGTCGGTTGGCGCGATCGATGCCGCGATGCCGTTGTCGAAGCGCACGTCGTAGCGGTACGGACGGGCCTGTTCGTTCTCGCGCGAGAAGGTGAGCGCGCGCTTGCTGCGATCGGCGTCGGGCACTCCGCGCGTGGCCGACGGCATCACCTGGAAGGTCTGGCGGTCGCCCATCCAGGGGCTGGGCTGGTGGCTCAGTGCCAGCGCCTGCAGGCGCGGCCGGTTGGCCGCGTCGTTCTGTTCGTTCCAGCGGTACAGCCAGGTCAGCGAGCCGGCATCGGTCACCGGCGTCCAGAAGTTGAAGCCATGCGGCACGGCGGTGGCCGGGAAATTGTTGCCGCGCGAGAAGGTGCCGTTGGCCTGCGTGCCGCGGGTGGTCAGCACCCAGTCCGAGGGACGCTGCGGCGTGCTGCGCGGCTGCGCCTGCAGGCGGACGTCGTCGATCCAACCGGCGACTGGGGCGCCCTCGGCGCTGGCCACCTCCAGCTCCAGTGCGACCACGCGCCGCCCGCGCAGGGCAGGGGTGTCGCCCAGGCGCACGGCTTTGCGCGCCCACTGCTGCGGGTACAGCGTCTTCGAATCGCCCTGCGCACGCGCGCCCAGCGCCACGCCATGGTGATCGCGCGCGGCACTGGCCGAAACGCGCGTGCCGTCGTCCAGGACCAGGTCAAGCGAGACGTAGGTCGAGGCCACGGTGTCCTTGCCGACGATCTCGGGCAGCACCAGCCAGGACAGGGTGGTGTCGGCGTCGATGGTCAGATCGGTGTTGAAGAGCGGGCGGCGCGCCTGGCCGCCGGTGCTGGCGTAATGCAGCGCATGCAGGCCGGTGTACCCGACGCCGGGCTTGGCCGCGTAGGGCGCGGCGGGGCCATTGCCGATCCGGACCTGCAGGGCACCGTCGCCGGCCGCCGCGGCCGGGGCTGGCTGGCCCGGCTCGAACGAGGTCTGCAGGCCCTGCGCGGCTGCCGGCAACGCGATGGATGCGCAGGCCAGGGCCAGGGCGAGGGGAAGGGCGCGGCGGGCGGGGCGCAGGTCGGACAGGGTCATGCAAGGGTCTCCCGGGAAGGGCAGGCGGCAGGCAGGACCCGCATCGATGGCCACGGCGGACGGCGTCGCCCCAGCCATCGGCAGACGGCAGGTAAAGAGGCGATGCATGTCCGGTGGGGGCGGGCAGGCGATCGGGTCGATGATCGGTACCGGTCGATCCTGCATCACCGCAACTGGCCCTGACAAGTGAAATTAGTTCGATCTAAATCCGGCAAATCCGTTTCATATCGAATTGTTGACAATCAATTTGGATCGATTTAAAAGGACCGATGATGCGTCGCCGGGCCACCCGCGGCGGCGCCAGGCACGCGCAGGGCGCCTGCGGCCTGACGCGGCCACCAGATGCTAGAATCCACGGTCTCGCAACCCCCTTTGTGTGTCCACGCCATGAGCCATACCGCCACTGCGCCCGCCAACGCCGAGAAGCGTTACACCGTGCACCGCAGCGACCTGCCGCTGAGCTGCCCGACGCCGGAAATGGCGCTGTGGAACTCGCACCCGCGCGTGTACCTGCCGATCGAAGACGAGCCCAACTGCGAGGCCGCGTGCCCGTACTGCGGCGCCGTGTTCGTGCTCGCCGACTGATCCGCGGACCACACTGTGCGCCGACTGACCGTGGTGCAGCTGCTGCCGGCGCTGCACTCCGGCGGGGTCGAACGCTCCACCCTTGAGATCGCCTCCGCCCTGGTTGCCGCCGGCCACCGGGCCATCGTCGTGTCCGCCGGTGGGCGCCTGGTCGAGCCGCTGCTGGCCAGTGGCGCCGAACACCTGACCCTGGATATCGGCCGCAAATCGCTGCTGACGCTGCGTCACGTGCTGACCCTGCGCAATCTCTTCAATGAGGTGGGCGCGGACATCGTGCACGCGCGCTCGCGGCTGCCGGCGTGGCTGGGCCTGTACGCGGTGCGCAATCTGCCGGCGGCGACCCGCCCACATTGGGTCACCACCGTGCACGGCCTCAATTCCCCGGGCCGCTACAGCGCGGTGATGACCAGCGGCGAGCGCGTGATCTGCGTGTCCAACAGCGTGCGCGAGTTCGTGCAGACGCATTACCCCAGTGTCCCGGCCGAGCGGCTGCAGGTGATCCCCCGCGGTGTCGATGTCGCGCAGTTCCCGCGCGTGGGCCGCCAGGACAGGCGCGCGCGCCTGGCCGTGGCCGGGCAGCATCCGGCGCTGGCCGGCGATGCGCCGCTGCTGTTGCTGCCGGGCCGCGGCACCCGCCTGAAAGGGCATCGCCACGCCCTGACCCTGCTGGCCGGGCTGCATGCTGCCGGCGTGCCGGCCAGACTGTGGATGCCGGGCACGCGCGAGCCGGGCCGCGAATCCTATGTCGCCGAACTGGACGCCCAGGCACGCAGCCTGGGTGTGTTCGATGCGGTGCTGATGACCGCGCCGACCTCGCGCATCGCGCAGGCCTATGCGGCCAGCGATCTGGTGCTTCAGCTCTCGGACAAGGCCGAAGCGTTCGGCCGCACCGTGGTCGAAGCGCTGTCGGTGGGGCGCCCCGTGCTGGGCTGGAACCACGGCGGCGTGGGCGAGTTGTTGACTCAGCTGCAACCCTCCGGCGCGGTACCCTTGGGCGACGCCGATGCGCTGTTGGCGCGCGCGCAGCAGCTGTTGCTGCAGCCGCCGGCCTTGCCGTCGCGGATCCCGTTTACCTTGCAGGCGATGCAGCGTGACACGCTCCAGCTCTATGCCTCCCTCGTCGGCTGAGACGACCCTCGTGCCCGGGTCGCCGGCCTCCCGCGCTGGCCGCTGGGCGCCGTGGTGGGTCATCGCGTTCGTTGCGCTGTGGCCGTTGCCGGGCATCGCCGAAGGCGTGCTGGTGCTCGGCGCGCTGTATGCGGCAGTGCGCATGGTGCAGCTGCGGCTGCAGGGCAATCAGCGGCTGCTCAGCAGCCCGGCGTGGGCGCTGACCAGCATCCTGTTCCTGGGCTATTGGCTGCCACAGGCAGTGTCCGCCTTCGATGCGATCGACCCCGGCACCGCGTGGCGCAAAACCGCCGCCGGCCTGCGCTACCTGCCCTTCATGTGGCTGGTGGCGATAGCCGTGGCCACCCCGCAGCGGCGCGCGCTGACCCTGGGCGGCCTGGCCGCGATCACCGGCCTGTGGACCGCCGATGCATTGGCCCAGGCCCTCCTCGGCAGCAGTCCGTTGTTCTGGTCGATGGACCAGCTCAAGTGGGCCGTCAGTGGTCACGGCCTGTGCTCGCCTGAAGAGATGGCGCTGGTGGACCGGCTCAGCGGGGTGCTCGGCCCCTGCAATCTCAAGTTCGGCCAGGTGCTGGCCAGCCTCTCGCCGTTCCTGCTGTTCGCTGCCTCCCGCCGCGCCGGCATTCTCGGCTGGTCGCTGGCGGCGGCTGCGGTGGGGGTGGTGCTGGTGCTGGCCGGTTCGCGCGCGGCCTGGCTGACCTATGCGCTGGTGCTGGTGTTCTCCGGCTGGCGCCTGATCGGCGTGCGCGGGCTGCTGGCCTGCGTCGCCTTCGGTGCGGTGGCAGCGGTCGTCCTGACCGTGACCGTGCCCCAGGTCGGTGACCGCGTTGCGCGTACCGCCATGGCCTGGGAGGGTGAGAGCGATGGCGTCAACCAAGCCCTGTCCGGCCGCGCGCAGATCTGGGCGGCAGCTGCCTGCATGATCGAAGCGCACCCCATCAACGGCGTCGGCGCGCGCGGCTTCCGCGACGCCTACCCGGCCTGCAACCCGGACCCTGCCGCCCAGGAAGTCTGGGGCGCGGGTCCGGCACTGCACGCGCACCAGATCGTGCTCGAGATCCTGTCTGAAACCGGCATCCTCGGCCTGCTGCTGTGGCTGGCGGCGGTCGCACAGGCGTGGCGCGCGTGGCGCTTCGCGCCGGCCCAGGCCCGTGAGCGCGCACGCCCGGCGATGCTGGCGCTGGCGGTGACCGTGTTCCCGCTCAACACGCATCTGGCGTTCTATTCCACCTTCTGGGGGGGCCTCACGCTGTTGTTGGCCGCGCTGTATGCCGGCAGTCTGTTGGCACGCGAGGACGGGTAGGGCCACGCCATGCGTGGCTGCTTGTGGCCCGGGTATGGGGACATGCCGGGGTGGCGCTACGACCGGTAATAATCGCTGCGGCCGCCGGGCTGGCGCTTGAAGCGGCGGTGGATCCACAGGTACTGGTCAGGGGCCTCGCGCACCATCGCTTCGATGGCCTGGTTGACGCGCGCGGTATCGGCCTCGACATCCTCGCTGGGGAAATTCTCCAGCGGCGCGCCGATCTTCAGGAAGTACTTGCCGCCTTCGCGACGGTGGAAATACGGGATCACCGCGCAGCCGGTCATCCGGGCCAGCTGGTGCGTGGCGGTGATGGTCGAAGCGGTGTGGCCGAAGAACGGCACGAACACCGTGTCCTTGCCACGCATGTCCTGGTCCGGCGCGTACCAGAGGAAGCCGCCCTTCTTCAGATGCCGCACCGTGGCGCGGATGTCCTCATTGGCGTACATCGCCTTGGCGTAGCGCAGGCGGCCGAACTTCACCGCCCACTCGTACACCGGGTTGCGATGCTTGCGGTACATGCCGGAGAGCTCGACGTGGTCGCACAGCAGGCGGCCGCACATCTCCAGCGTCATGAAGTGGCCGGACACCAGCAGCACCCCACGGCCCTCGGCCTGCATGCGGTGCAGGTGCTCCAGCCCCTCGATCTGCACCTGCGGGCGGATGCTGTCGATGCTGCCCCACCAGGCCCGGGCGAATTCAAAGATGCCCACGCCCAGCGCGTCGAAGCTGTCGCGCAGCAGGCGCTGGCGCCAGGCGTCGTCCTTCTCGGGGAAGCACAGCTTCAGGTTGACCTCGGCGGCGCGCCGGCGGCTGCTGGCCAGCCGGTAGGCGACCGTGCCGACACCGCGGCCAAGCGCACGCTGCAGCATCCACGGCAGGCGGGCGATCGCGAAGGCGACCAGCATGAAAGCGAAGGTCGGCCAGTGGCGCGGATTGCGCAGGGACGGCCGGGTGGCGGTGGAAGCGTTATCGGACATGCCTCGATTCTAATGGATGCGCCCGGATGCGTCCCGGCAGGGCCATCACGGCGGCGCGGCGTGTCTTCCCCGCGCCGCTCCCGTATCCTTTGCCCATGCGTAAAAGCCCTGTCGAATGGATCCTGCGCGGCCTGTACTCGGCCGTGCTCTACCTGCTGTTGCCGATCACCGTGTACCACCTGGTGTGGCGGGGCTTCCGGGTGCGCGAGTACTTCCAGCGCTGGGATGAGCGCTATGCCTCCTATCCGCACTCCAGCGGCCAGCCGCGGGTCTGGCTGCACGCGGTCTCGGTGGGTGAGGTGAACGCCGCAGCGCCACTGGTGAACGCCTTGCGTGCGCTGCGTCCGGACATCCGCTGGGTGATCACCACCATCACCCCGACCGGCTCCGAACGGGTCCGCGCGTTGTGGGGCGATGCGGTCGACCACGTGTACCTGCCCTACGACGTGCCGGGCAGCGTCGGTCGCTTCCTCGGCCACTTCAAGCCGAGCCTGGCGCTGATCCTGGAAACCGAGCTGTGGCCGAACCTGCTGTTCGGGTGCCGCGACCGCAGCATCCCGGTCTACATCCTCAACGCGCGGTTGTCGGCGCGCTCGCTGCGCGGCTACCGCCTGCTGCGGCCGCTGATCGGCCGCGCGCTGCGTACCGTGACCTGTGTGGCGGCGCAATCGGCCGACGATGCCGAGCGCTTCATCCAGCTCGGCGCCCGCCCGGACCAGGTGCAGCCGCTGGGCAATCTGAAATTCGATATCGCCACGCCGAACGTGCAGGACTTCATCGCGCGCTTCCATGAGCTGGTGCCCGCCCAGCATCCGGTCTGGATCGCCGCCAGTACGCACGAGGGCGAAGAGCAGGCCACCATCGATCTGCACCGCCGCCTGCGCGAGGCGGTGCCGGGCCTGCTGCTGTTGTGGGCGCCGCGGCATCCCGAGCGCTTCCCAAGGGTGGAAGCGCTGGCCCGCGAGCAGGGCTGGAAGGTGGCCACGCGCCGCCAGCAGCAGTGGCCGCAGGCCGATACCGATGTGTTCGTGATCGATACGCTTGGCGAGTTGATGTCGTTCTACGGGTGCGCCCAGGTGGCCTTCGTCGGTGGCAGCCTGCAGGCCATCGGGGGGCACAACCTGCTGGAGCCGGCGGCAATGGGCACCGCAGCGGTCACTGGCCCGCACCTGCACAACTTCGCCGAGATTTCCCGGCGCATGCGCGAGGCCGGTGCGGTGGTCATTGCCGAGGATGCCAACGGGGTCGGCGATGCACTGCTGACCCTGCTGCGTGATCCGCAGGCCCGCGAGGACATGGCCCGGGCGGGCTGCGCGCTGGTGAGCAACGGGCGCGGCGCACTGAAGCGCACCGTGGCCCTGATCGCCCCGCAGTTGCCGCCGCCGGTGGCCTGATTGCAGGCCTGATCGCGCGATGCGACGACCAGGCCCGCGCCTGCGTCAGGCAGCGGCGACCAGCAGGTCGCCCAGGAAGGCGTAGGCAAAGCCGAAGTAGATGAACACGCCGACCAGGTCCATCACCGAGGTGATCATCGGGGCCGACAGCGTGGCCGGATCCGCCCCGATGCGGCGTGCGGCGAACGGCAGCAACGCGCCGATGATGCCGCCCAGCGCGGTGCACACCAGCATGCTCGAGCCCACCACCAGCAGCACGTCCATGCCAACGCCCTTGCTGAAATAGGCCAGGACCGCTTCCAGCACGGCGATGCTGATGCCCAGCGCGGCGGCCACCGGCAGTTCGCGTTTGATCACGAACGCCACATCGCGCCAGCTCAGTTTCAATTCGCCCAGTGCCATGCTGCGGATCACCAGCGTGGCCGACTGGCTGCCGGTGTTGCCGCCCATGTCCACGATCGGGGCGATGAAGGCGGCCAGCACGATCACCTGCGACAGCAGCTCTTCCTGCGCGGCCACGAAGGTGCTGGTGACGATGCCGAAGCAGGTCAGGATCGCCAGCCAGAACACCCGCACGCGGAACATCTGCTTCAGTGGCGTGCTGCGAACGTCCAGGTCGTTGCCGTGCGCGCTCACCGTACCGCCGAAGCGCGCCAGCTGCGAGGCGTCCTGTTCCTTGTCGATGTCCATCGCATCGTCGACGGTGACGATGCCGATCATGCGGTCTCCGCCGTTGGTGACTGGCAGCGCGAGCAGATCGTAGCGACGGATCAGCTCGGCGGCCTGCAGTCGCGGCCAATGTGCCTTCGCGGCGATCGGCTGCTCATGCATGATCGAGGCGACCGTGCGGTTCTCGTTGGCCAGGACCAGATCGCGCAGCGCCACGGTGCCGCGCAGGCGCAGGGTGTGGTCGAGCACGAACAGGATGTTCACCGTCTCGCTGTGCAGCGCGGTGGCGCGGATGTGTGAAAGCGCCTGCGCGACCGTCATTTCCGGCGAGACCCAGACATAGTCGGACGTCGTCGCCGAACCGACCGTGCCCTCGGGATAGGACGCCATCTTGAGGATGTCGTCGCGTTCCACCTTGGTCAGCGCCGGCAGCAGTGTCTGCTTGGCGTCATCGCCAAGGCGGTTGAACAGATCGGCACGATCATCCGATGGCATGTGTTCGAACAGCTGCACTACCGCCTCGCGCGGCATCGCGGCCAGCAGTTGATCCTGGCGGAGCTCGGCGAAGTGCGCGAACAGATCCGCGCGCGCCGGTGGCGCGAGCGTCATCAGCAACGGCAGCGACCTGTCCACGCTCAGCGCGTCGAGCGCATCGACCAGATCGGACGGATGGGTGGTCGCGGCGATGCTGGCAAAGCCAGCGGCGTCGAGGGAGAGCGAGAGGGTGCGGATCGAGAACAGGAGGTCTTCGCGGTTCATGGTGGTTCTCCAGCAGAAAGCGGCGCGTGGGGTGGCAACGCGCAGTGATGAGGTGCAGGCGTGGGGCGCATCGGCGTGCGCCCGGGCGAGGCAGGAAAGGGTGTGTGTGTGCGCCGCGTACGCAGCGCAGGCGGCCGGCAGGATCAGTCGGTGCGGTCAGTCGGCACGCGGGGCATTACGGCGCGGCGGCGAGATTGAGGCCGAGCGTGATCCACTGCCCGTCGCGCCGGTGGTGGGCACGTCCCGCGAGCAGATCCACGCTGGCGCCCCGCCAGAGTTCGTGGCGCACGCCGAACTGGCTGCTGCGCTGGCGCGCCGCATCGCGGGCGGTTTCGGCCAGCAGTGACCACTGCGGTGCAGCCACGACTTCCACGCCGATGCCATCGGTGCGGCCACGTGCATCGCCCGTGCGTGCCCAGCCCAGGTTGAGGTGCAGCAGGGTGCGATCCGACGCGCCGAGCACCACCGTCAGCGGTGCATTGAGGCTCCAGTCGTCGGCGCGCGGGCGGTGCCAGTCGCTGCCGAGGCCGGCACTGATCGCCACGCCCCAGCGGCGCTGATCCAGATCACGCAGTACCCGCTTGGCGCCCACGGCCCACTGCGTCGTCGAGGTGGCGTGTTGATGGCTGGCGCCGAGCGACCATTCGGTATCGGCGAACGTGCAGGCCGGTACGGCCGTCCAGTCATTGCCGGCATCGGTATGGCGGCCCCAGCTTTCCAACTGGCAGCGACCGGCATCGGTGATGGAGGCGTCGTCCACCATCAGGCTGGCGGCGGCGCGGGTGTCGAGCGGAAGCATCGCCACGGCCACGAGGGGCAGGGCGAACACACGGGAAACGTGCATGGGCAATCTCCAGGCAAACGGAAACGCCAGCGGCACCCTTCTTGGGGTCGGTGGAACGGCGATACGGATGTTGCGAGGCGGGCGAGCGTGTCAGCTGCGCCGGTGGGCCCCGTCCTGTGCGGACGGAACCGACCTTGGGGTCAGTGGGTCCGTCGGCTCAGGAGCAGCAACGAGATCGACTATGACTGTCCAAGGAGGGGGCCTCTGGAGGGAAAGGGAAGGTGGTGCGGGGCGGACCTTAGTCGGCCGCTGCCGGAGGGTCAAGCCCTTTTTCACGGCACGTGCCGGACTGTGGACCGCTTCACGGTGGAGAGTGTGCGCGGGTAGGCATCGCACGAAGCGGTCGCGATCGCGGCCGCCACATGGGCAGCACCTGTGGCATGTCGCGATCACCACCTTGCACGCAAAAAAAAACCACCCGCAGGCGGGTGGTTTTTTCTCTCGCCGTGCGCCGTCGATCAGTTGACGGTGGTGCTCGGCGTGGCCGCCTTCTGGGTCAGCAGGCGGTTGATGTCCTGCAGTTCGGCGATGTCCAGCGTGCCGACGGCCTGGCCCAGCTGCAGACGGTTCTGCAGGAAGGTGTAGCGGGCGTTGGCGTAGTCCAGCTGCGCGGAGAACAGGATGCGCTGGTTCTGGATCACGTCCAGCACGGTACGCGTGCCGACTTCCAGGCCGACCTGCGAGGCGTCATAGGCACTCTGTGCCGACACGACCGCCAGGCGACGCGCTTCCACTTCGCTGATGCCCGCCACCAGGGTCTGGTAGGCGTTGCGGGTGTTGCGGTCCAGGGCGCGCTTCTGCTGCTCGTAACCGTCCTGGGCGATGTCACGCTGGGCCAGCGCCTGGCGCACGCCGGACTGGGTGGCGCCGCCGGAGAAGATCGGCACGTTCAGGGTCAGGCCGACGCTGTTGGTGCGGCGGTCCGGGCTGAAGCTGCCGCTGTCGCCGACCACATCCCCCCAGCTGGCCGACTTGCCGGCCGTGGCACCGATCGACAGGGTCGGGTAGTGCGCGCCGCGGGCGGCCGAGACGCCGGCTTCGGCGGCGTTGACCTTCAGTTCCTGCGCCTTCAGCGCCGGATTCTGCGCAACGGCCTCGTTCACCAGCGTATCGATGGTGGCGTACTTGGCCGGCAGCTCCGGACGGAAATCGGCCGGCAGGGCGCGCAGGTCGGTGACCGGCTGGCCGGTCAGTTCGGTCAGCGCCTGGTAGGCGTCGGCCAGGGTGTTCTGCGCGATGATCGTGTTGGCGCGCGCCTGGTCGTACTGGGCGCGGGCTTCGTGCACGTCGGTGATCGGGGCCAGGCCCACTTCCAGGCGCTTGTCGGCGAAGTCGAACTGCTTCTTGGCAGCGGCTTCGTTGGTCTGCGCGGCCGACAGCGATTCAATGCCCACCAGCACGTTGAAGTACGCCGCCGAGGTGCGCACGATCAGGTCGTCGTTGGCCGAATCCAGGGTGAAATCCGCTGCGCGGCTCAGTTCGCGCTGCGAACGCAGGTTGGCGAACTGGGTGAAGTTGAAGACCGTCTGGCTGCCGTTGATCGTGTAGTTCCGGCTCTTGGTGGTGAACGAGCTGGAGGTCAGATCATGGTTCGGGTTGGTGCGGCTGCGGTTGAGCGAGGCCTCGCCGTTGAGCTGCGGCAGCAATGCGGCACGCGCCTGCACGGCGCCTTCCTTGTCATACAGGCGGGTCGACTCGGCAGCCGAGAGCTGCGGATCGCCATTGCGCGCCATTTCGTAGACCTGCAGCAGGTCGGCGGCAGAGGCGGTCATCGGCAGCAGGGCGGCGGCCAGCGCAAGGGCGAGGGATCGGCGGATCATTGCGGCTTCCTTGGACTCAGAGTTGGAACTGGGGTGCCGGGGCGGCACCGCGCAGGTAGTCGATATCGGTTTCGAACAGCGATTCAGTGGTGCCGTCCGCCTTGACCAGCACCGCTTCCATGACCGGGGACCGGCCACGGATCACGAACAGTCGACCGCCCGGACGCAGCCACTGGGCGAAACGTGACGGGATGACATCCACCGCGCCGGTGACGCAGATCGCATCGAAGCGGCGCTCGGTATCCCAGCTCAGCGCGTCGGCGGTTTCGATGCGGACGTTGTTGCCCAGGCCGGCGGCGTCCAGACGCGCGCGCGCGGTGGTGGCCAGCTCGGCATCGATCTCCAGGCTCAGCACTTCGCGGGCCAGCTCGCCCATGCACGCGCTCAGGTAGCCGCTGCCGGTGCCGATTTCCAGCACTTCATCGCCCGGCTGCAGATCCAGCGCCTGCAGGGTGCGGCCTTCGATGACCGGCTTCATCATCTTCTGCCCGTTGCCCAGCGGCAGCTCGATGTCGGCATAGGCCAGGGCCCGGTGCGATTCAGCGACGAACGCCTCCCGCGGCAAGCGTGCCAGTACATCGAGCACGCGGATTTCCAGCACATCCCAGGGGCGGATCTGCTGTTCGACCATCAGTTCGCGGGCGTGGGAGTAATCGATCGTCATGAGGTTCTATATCCAGCGCAGTGGGCCGGCCATTTTACCGGTGCCGGGAGCCGGCGGCGCGCTGAGAGCATCGCTGCCGTCGCGCCGGGGTCGCAGTGCCGGAAGTCACCGCGACCTCCGGTCCATTCAGTTTAGTGCCGCCGGGCATACGCCCGCAGGAAAAAGTCGACGCTGGCGCTCACATGAGCGTTGGCATCGCACTCGGCCGGGGCCGGCCGCAGCCCGCACATCATATGCGTATGCAGCTCGCCCTTGATCAAGGTAAGGAACTGGATGGCGGCGGTCGGGAAATCGGTGATCTCCAGCTCGCCGCGGGCCGTACGGGAACGCAGGAAGTCGGCCAGCGCATCGGTGGTCCGCTGCGGGCCGGCCAGCCAGAACATCTCGCGTATCCGGTCATCGGTATCCGGCGACATCATCACCCGCTGCACGGCGACGGCCGCATCGGAGGTGATCAGGGTGAAGAAGGCGTGGCCGATGCCCATCAGCTGGTCGCGCAGCGGGCCTTCGACGTCGGTGACGAACAGTTCGTCAGGCAGCATCTCGACGCATTTGGACTGCACTGCTTCGGTGAAAAGCGTCTCTTTGTCGCCGAAATGGCTGTAAACGGTCAGCTTCGATACGCCCGCCTGGGCGGCGATGCTGTCCATGCTCACCCCGTTGTAGCCTTGGTCGACGAACAGCGACTTGGCCGCTTCCAGGATGGCCGCGCGCTTGCCCAGATCCTTCGGGCGCCCCGGCCCGGCGGCCTTGGCGACCGGCTTGGAGGGCGATTTGGAGGAGGTCGGATCAGTCATCCAATCAATACTAGACCAATCGGTTCGATATTTATACTATACCGGCTGGTTCAATATTGAAGCGATTGGAACAGAGCGTTTCCAGTGGCTTTCCCCGGGTTACTTTCAGGTCCAGGACCTCATGAAAAACATGCGATGGATGGGTGGTGGGTTGCTGGCGCTGGCGTTGGCAGCATGTGGCAAGCAGGATGCCGAACCGGCCGCGCCGATGCCGGTGCTGGTTGTCCACCCGGGCACCGTGGCCGGCCAGGAAGTGGCCGCCTACCCCGGTGAGATCCGGGCCCGCGAGGAAAGCCCGCTCTCCTTCCGCGTCGGCGGCAATCTGATCAAGCGCCATGTCGATGCCGGCCAGCGCGTGCGCAAGGGCCAGTTGCTGGCCGAGCTGGACGCCGCCGACTACGCCTCCCAGGCCAGCGCCTCACAGGCGCAGCTGGCCGCTGCCGAAGCCGACCTGATCCGTGCCCGTGATGACCAGAAGCGCTACGCCACCCTGGCCGAGCAGCAACTGGTCAGCCAGTCCGCGCTGGACAGCCAGACTGCTGCCTTCAAGGCCGCGCAGGGCCAGGCCAATGCTGCCCGCGCCAATCTGGCCGTGGCGCGCAACCAGGCCGAGTACGCGCAGCTGCGCGCGCCGGCCGATGGCGTGATCGCCAGTCGCCAGGCCGAAGCCGGGCAGGTGGTCAGCGCTGGGCAGACCGTGTTCACCCTGGCCGCCGACGGTGGCCGCGAAGTCGTGATCGCCCTGCCGGAGAGCAACATCCGCGATTACCAGGTCGGCCAGCCGGTGCAGGTGGAACTGTGGAACCGCCCCGGCCAGATGCTGCCGGGCACGATCCGTGAGATCGCCCCGGCCGCCGATGCACAGGGGCGCACCTATGCCACCCGCGTCAGCCTGGCACCGGAAGCGTTGACCGAAGTGGAACTGGGCCAGAGCGCGCGCGTGTTCGCCGCCGCAGGACGCCAGGGCACGCTGCAGTTGCCGCTGGCCGCCGTACAGCGCGGCGCCGACGGCCGCAGCAGCGTGTGGGTGGTCGATCCGGCCAAGCACACGTTGAAGGCCACGCCGGTGACGGTCGGGGCGTACGCCGTTGAATCGGTTCCGGTGCTGAGCGGGGTGAACGCGAACGACTGGGTGGTCGCCGCCGGCGGCCATCTGCTGCGCGAGGGCCAGCCGGTGACGGCGGTGGACCGCCAGAACCGCCCGGTGCTGGCACCGGCGGCCAAGCCTGCCGCGGCCGACGCGCCTGCTGCCGGCAAGGGGAACTGATCCCGTGCGCCGCTTCAATCTTTCCGAATGGGCGCTGGGCAACCGGCCCCTGGTGCTGTTTGCGATGCTGGCCTTCGCGATCATCGGCGCGTGGTCGTACAAGCACCTGGGCCAGTCCGAAGATCCCCCGTTCACCTTCAAGGTGATGGTGGTGCGCACGAACTGGCCCGGCGCGACCGCCGAACAGGTCTCCCGCCAGGTCACCGAGCCGATCGAGAAAGCCCTGCTGAACACCGGGCAGTACGAGTTCATCCGCTCCTACTCGCGCCCGGGCGAGTCGCAGGTGATCTTCGTGGCGCGCGACAGCCTGCGCTCCAAGGCGATTCCCGACCTGTGGTACCAGGTGCGCAAGCGCGTGGGCGACATCAAGCCGACCCTGCCGCGCGAGATCGTCGGGCCGTTCTTCAACGACGAATTCGGCGACACCTTCGGCAACATCTACGCGTTGACCGGGCAGGGCTTCGACTACGCCGTGATGCGCGACTACGCCGACCGCATCCAGCTGGAACTGCAGCGCGTGCCCGATGTGGGCAAGATCGAGCTGGAAGGCCTGCAGGACGAAAAGGTCTGGATCGAGCTGTCCAACACCAAGCTGGCCACGCTGGGCGTATCGCTGCAGCAGGTGCAGCAGGCCTTGGCCGACCAGAACGCGATTGCCGCCACCAGCTTCTTTGAAACCCCGACCGATCGCGTGCAGCTGCGCGTCACCGGCCAGTTCCAGAGCGTGGAGGACATCCGCAGCTTCCCGATCCAGGCTGGCGACCGCACCGTCCACCTGGGCGACATCGCCGAGATCAAACGCGGTTTTGCCGATCCGGCCTCGCCGAAGATGCGCTTCATGGGGGAAGACGCGATCGGCATCGCCGTGGCGATGAAAGACGGCGGCGACATCCTCAAGCTGGGCAGCACGCTGGACGCCGAGTTCGAACGGCTGCAGAAGACACTGCCCGCCGGCATGCAGCTGCGCAAGGTCTCCGACCAGCCGCATGCGGTGGAAGAGTCGGTCGGCGAGTTCGTGCAGGTGCTGACTGAAGCGGTGGTGATCGTGCTGCTGGTGAGCTTCTTCTCGCTTGGCCTGCGCACCGGCCTGGTGGTGGGTGTGACCATTCCGCTGGTGCTGGCGATGACGTTCTTCGTCATGCATTACTTCGGCATCGGCCTGCACAAGATTTCCCTGGGCGCGCTGGTGCTGGCGCTGGGCCTGCTGGTGGACGATGCGATCATCGCCGTGGAGATGATGGCCACCAAGATGGAGCAGGGGTACGACCGCCTGCGCGCGGCCAGCTTCGCCTGGGAGTCGACCGCGTTCCCGATGCTGACGGGCACGCTGATCACCGCGGCCGGCTTCCTGCCGATCGCTACGGCCGCCTCCAGCACGGGCGAGTACACCCGCTCGTTGTTCCAGGTGGTGACCATCGCACTGGTGGTGTCGTGGATCGCCGCGGTGCTGTTCATTCCGTACCTGGGCGACAAGATGTTGCCGGACCTGTTCAACCCGCAGCCGCCCAGGCCGGAGAGCCTGGCCGGGCGCTGGCACGCGCGTCGCCTGCAGTGGGCCGACCGCCATCCCGCGTTCGCGCGCTGGATCGCACCGAAGGTGCATGCGCACGACCACGATCCGTACCAGCGTCCGTTCTACGTGCGCTTCCGCAGCTTCCTCGATGTCTGCCTGCGCCACCGCTGGTGGGTGATCGCCGCCACCGCCGCGCTGTTCGTGTTCTCGCTGCTGATCTTCCGCTTCGTGCCCCAGCAGTTCTTCCCGGATTCGACCCGCCCGGAACTGATGGTGGACATCGAACTGGCCGAGGGGGCCTCGCTGCAGGCGACCCAGGCCCAGGCGGCCAAGCTGGAAAAACTGCTCAAGGACCGCGAGGGCATCAGCAACTATGTCGCTTACGTGGGCACCGGCTCGCCGCGCTTCTACCTGCCGTTGGACCAGCAGCTGCCCGCCACCAACTTCTCGCAGTTCGTGGTGCTGACCGAGAACACCAAGGCACGTGAGGCGACCCGCGACTGGCTGCTCAAGGACGTGATTCCGCAGTTCCCGGACGTGCAGATGCGCGTGACCCGCCTGGAAAACGGCCCGCCGGTCGGCTACCCGGTGCAGATGCGCATCTCCGGCGAGCATATCGAGCAGGTGCAGGCCATCGCCCGGCAGGTGGAAGCCAAGGTGCGTGCGAACCCGCACGTGATGAACGTCAACCTGGACTGGAGCGAGCCGAGCAAAGTGGTACGGCTGGTGATCGACCAGGACCGGGCACGCGCACTGGGTGTGAGCAGCGCGCAGGTGAGCCAGCTGCTGGGCACCTCGTTGTCGGGCATGAGTGTGAGCACCTACCGGGAAGGCAACCGCCTGATCGAAATGCTGCTGCGTGGGCCGGACAACGAACGCGTGCGGCTGGACATGCTGGGCAGCCTGGCGATCCCGACCAGCAGCGGCACCTCGGTGACGCTGTCGCAGGTGGCGCGCCTGGAGTACGTGTTCGAGGACGGCATCATCTGGCACCGCAACCGCCTGCCGACGGTGACGGTGCGCGCCGACATCGCCGATGCGAAGCAGCCGCTGGACGTGGTGCAGCAGATCCTGCCGACACTGGAGGAAATCCGTGCCGGGCTGCCGTCCGGTTACCTGCTTGAAACCGGCGGCACCGTGGAGGATTCCACGCGTGGCCAGGATTCGATCAAGGCCGGCATGCCGCTGTTCCTGATCGTGGTGGCCACGTTGCTGATGCTGCAGCTGCGCAGCTTCTCGCGTGCGGCGATGGTGCTGGTCACCGCGCCGCTGGGCATCATCGGCGCGACCCTGTTCCTGTTGCTGTTCCGTGCACCGTTCGGCTTCGTGGCCCTGCTGGGCACGATCGCGCTGGCTGGCATGATCATGCGCAACTCCGTGATCCTGATCGACCAGATCCAGCAGGACATCGATGCCGGACACGACCGCTGGCACGCGATCATCGATGCCACCGTGCGCCGCTTCCGACCGATCGTGCTGACCGCGCTGGCCGCGGTGCTGGCGATGATCCCGCTGTCGCGCAGTGCGTTCTACGGTTCGATGGCGATCTCGATCATGGGTGGCCTGATCGTCGGCACCGTGCTGACCCTGGTATTCCTGCCCGCACTGTATGCGGCGTGGTTCCGGGTGAAGCCGGATGAGGCGGGCGCTGGCACGCCGCACTGACTGACGCGTCAGGTGACGCCCATAGGCGCAGCGGATGCTTTCCGCTGCGCCTTTACTGATCCGTGTCAGTAAACGCCCTGCGCCAGCATCGCATCGGCCACTTTGACGAAGCCGGCGATATTGGCACCATCCACGTAGTTCACGCTGCCATCGGCCCGCTTGCCATGGCGCACGCAGTTGGCGTGGATATCCTTCATGATGCCGTGCAGGCGCTCATCGACATCGGCGTGGTGCCACGACAGGCGCTGCGCGTTCTGGCTCATTTCCAGCCCCGAGGTGGCCACGCCACCGGCGTTGCTGGCTTTGCCCGGCGCATACAGGGTGCCTGCCTTGAGGAAGACCTCCATGGCCTCCAGTGTCGACGGCATGTTGGCGCCTTCAGCCACGCACAGCACATCGTTGTCCACCAGGGCGCGGGCGTCGTTCTCGTCCAGTTCGTTCTGGGTGGCGCAGGGCAGGGCGATCTCAGCCGGGATGTGCCAGGGGCGCTTGCCGTCCAGGTACTCGAAGCGTGTGTCGTCGGCCAGTTCGGACAGGCAGCCGCGACGTTCGTTGCGCAGTTCCATCACCTCCTGCAGGCCCGCTTCGTCGAAGCCCTCCCGGGCGTACAGCGTGCCGCCGGAATCGGAAAGCGTGAGGACTTTCGCGCCGAGTTCGATGGCTTTGATCGCCGCATGCTGGGCCACGTTGCCAGCGCCGGAAATCAGCACTTTCGCGCCATCGGTATCGCGCCGCGCATGGTGCAGCATCTGCTCGACGAAGTAGACCGTGCCGAAGCCCGTCGCTTCCGGGCGCATCAGGCTGCCACCATAGGAGAGGCCTTTGCCGGTGAACACGCAGGCGGCATTGTTGGTGAGCTTCTTCATCATGCCGGCCATGTAGCCGACCTCGCGGGCGCCCACGCCGATATCGCCAGCCGGTACATCGGTGTCTGCCCCCAGGTGGCGATGCAGTTCCAGCATCAGCGCCTGGCAGAAGCGCATCACCTCGCTGTCGCTGCGGCCCTTGGGATTGAAATCCGAACCGCCCTTGCCACCGCCCATCGGCAGGGTGGTCAGCGCGTTCTTCAGTGTCTGCTCGAACGCCAGGAACTTCAGGATCGACTGGTTCACCGAGGGATGAAAGCGCATGCCGCCCTTGAACGGGCCGATCGCTGAGCTGTGCTGCACGCGCCAGCCACGGTTGACATGGGTCTTGCCGGCATCATCGGCCCAGGCAACGCGGAACTGGATCACCCGCTCCGGCTCCACCAGCCGCTCCAGCAGGCCCTGTTCCAGGTAGCGGGGGTGGCGCTGCAGGAACGGCCACAGGCTCTGGATCACTTCTTTGACGGCCTGCAGGAATTCCGGCTGGTGCGGATCACGCTGGGCCACGTGGTTGAGAAAGTCGTCAGAGGAACGATGGTTCAAGGGCTTTCCTTGTTGGGGGCCGGCCGCTGACTGCGACGTGGCCGACGGGACAGGGAGGCCGTGCGGGATGTAGAAACACGAACGCGGCCCTCAGGCCGCGCTCGTTGCGATCATTGCAGCTTGGCAAGGACCGCGTCGGTTGCGGCGGCAGTACTCACCGCGAAACCCTTGGCGGCGAGGTCGGCGGTGAACACGCCGTCATCGAGCACGGCGTACACCGCTGCCTCGACCGTAGCAGCCTCTTCGTCCAGCCCCAGTGAATGCCGCAGCAGCATCGCAGCGCTGAAGATCGTGGCGTAGGGATTGGCGATGCCTTTGCCGGCGATGTCCGGCGCCGAGCCGTGGATCGGCTCGTAGATGCCGACCGCGCCGGGCTCGCCCAGCGAGGCCGAGGGCAGCAGGCCGAGCGAGCCGGCCAGCATCGAGGCTTCGTCGGTGAGGATGTCGCCGAACATGTTCTCGGTCACGATCACGTCGTACTCGCGTGGCTTGGCCAGCAGATGCATGGCCATCGAATCGACCAGCTGGTGCTCCAGGGCAATCTCCGGGAATTCCTCGCGGCCGATCCGTGCGGCGACGTCGCGCCACAGGCGCGAGGTCTCCAGGACGTTGGCCTTGTCCACCGAGGTGACCTTGCCGCGGCGGGTCTGCGCGAGCCGGAACGCGGTGCGCATGACGCGCTCGATCTCGCCCACGCTGTAACTGCACAGGTCGCTGGCGGTGTCGGCGGTGCGGGTCTTCTCACCGAAGTAGATGCCGCCGGTCAGTTCGCGCACGACGACGAAGTCCACGCCCTCCAGCAGTTCGGCCTTGATCGGCGAAGCGCCGAGCGCGGCGGCATGCGTGCGCACCGGGCGCAGGTTGGCATACAGCCCCAGTGCCTTGCGGATCGCCAGCAGGCCCTGTTCCGGGCGCACCTTGGCGTTGGGATCGGACCACTTCGGCCCGCCCACCGCACCGAGCAGGATGGCGTCCGCCTTCCGGCAGGCCTCCAGCGTGCTGGCCGGCAGTGGTTCGCCGTGGCGATCGATGGCGATACCACCGATGTCGTGCTCCTGGAACCCGAAGGTGTGCCCGAAACGGGTGGCGACGGCCTCCAGCACCGCCACGGCGGCGGTGGCGACTTCCGGACCGATGCCGTCACCCGGCAATACGACAATCTCAGCGTGCATGTTCACTCTCGTAACGTTCGATATCAGGGGTACGGCCCAACAGATACCCCAATTGGTCCACGCCTTCCAGCAGGCAGGTCTGCGAGAAGCCGTCCAGCGGGAAGGTATACACACGCCCATCGGGCGTGCGCAGTTCGCGTGCGGCCACGTCGATGGTCAGTGCGTCATCCGGCCGCTGCATCAGCGTCTGCACGTCGGCTTCGTCCAGCACGATCGGCAGCAGGCCGTTCTTCAGCGAATTGCCGCGGAAGATATCGGCGATCTCGCTGCTGACGATGGCACGCAGGCCCAGGTCGGTCAGCGCCCACGGCGCATGCTCGCGCGAAGAGCCGCAGCCGAAGTTGCGGCCGGCCAGCAGGATGCTGCGGCCGGCGTTGTGCGGCTGGTTGAAGGCGAACGCCGGGTTCGGCACGCCTTCGCTCTGCCAGCGCCAATCATTGAACGCATGCTTGCCCAGGCCGACACGCTCGGTGGTGGACAGGAAGCGCGCGGGGATGATCTGGTCGGTATCGATGTTGGTCTCGCGCAGCACCACGCTGGTCGAGGTCAGGGTACGGAAGCCGCTCATCAGGCCACCTCCAGCGTGGCATACAGTTCACGTGGGTCGGCAACGCGGCCGTTCACCGCCGCCCAGGCGGCCGTCATCGGCGAGGCCAGCAGGGTGCGCGAGCCGGGGCCCTGGCGGCCTTCGAAGTTGCGGTTGCTGGTGCTGACCGCCAGCTGCCCCGGGGCAACCAGGTCGCCGTTCATGGCGATGCACATCGAACAGCCGGGCTCGCGCCATTCGGCACCGGCAGCGCGCACCACCACATCGATGCCTTCGGCTTCGGCCTGGCGCTTGACGATTTCCGAGCCCGGCACCACCAGCATGCGCACGCTCGGGGCGACGCGGCGGCCCTGGAGTACCTGCGCCACTTCGCGCATGTCGCTCAGCCGGCCGTTGGTGCAGGAGCCGACGAAGACCACATCCACCGGGGTACCGGCCAGCGTCTGCCCGGCGTGGAAGTGCATGTAATCCAGCCCCTTCTGGTCGGCCGCATCGTTGGCCGCCGGAATCGGCTGGTCCACGGCGATGGCGGTGCCGGGGTGGGTGCCCCAGGTCAGGGTCGGCCGGATGTCGGCGGCGTCGATGTGGACCTCCACGTCGAAGCGCGCACCGGGATCGCTGCGCAGCTGCGACCACGCGCTGACCGCGGCATCGAAGTCGGTGCCCTTGGGGCCACGCGGGGTGGCGGCCACCCAGTCGAAGGTGACCTGGTCGGGGGCGACCATGCCGGCACGTGCCCCGGCTTCGATGGACATGTTGCACAAGGTCATGCGCTGCTCCATGTCCATCGCTTCGATCGCGCTGCCACGGAACTCCAGCACATGGCCGGTGCCACCGTTGACGCCGATCACACCGATGATATGCAGCACCACGTCCTTGGCGCCGACGCCCTGCGCCAGCGTGCCATCCACGGTGATCGCCATCGTTTTGGCCTTGCGCTGCAGCAGGCACTGGGTGGCCAGCACGTGGCCGACCTCGCTGGTGCCGATGCCGAAGGCCAGCGCGCCGAACGCGCCGTGGGTGGAGGTGTGGCTGTCACCGCAGACGATGGTCATCCCCGGCTGGGTAAAGCCCTGCTCGGGGGCGATCACGTGCACGATGCCGCGGCTGGCCGATTGCAGGTCGAACAGCTCGATGCCGTGCGTGGCGCAGTTGTCGGCCAGCATCGCCACCTGGGCTTCGGAGGCGGCGCTGGCATACGGCAGCTTGCCGTCGGCAGCGGCCGGCAGGGTGGGGGTGGAGTGGTCCATCGTCGCCTTGGTCCGGTCCGGCCGGCGCGGGGAGAGGCCGCGCTCGCGCAGTTCGGTGAAGGCCTGCGGCGAGGTCACTTCGTGGATCAGGTGCAGGTCGATGTACAGCACGGCGGGGGCGCTGTCGGTTTCGGGCACGACGACGTGGGCGTCCCACAGTTTGTCGTACAGGGTGCGGGGAGCTGGGGTCATGGACTGGCCTTGCTGCGGTTCGGGGTACGTCATGGGGTGCTCAGGCCGCGGCGGTGGCCGTGGGCTGCTCGGTCGTCGCGCTGCGCTGGCGCAGCAGACGGTTGGCCACCTCCAGCCACGCCAATGCGGAGGCTTCGATGATGTCGCGGCTGGTGCCGGTGCCTTCGTACTCCACGCCTTCGTGGCGCACGCTCAGGTTGGCTTCGCCGCGCGCATCGGCGCCGATGCCCACACTGTGCACGTGGTAGCTGTCCAGCATCAACTGCACGCCGGTGGCGGCCGACAGCGCGCCGAACAACGCATCCACCGGGCCATCGCCCTGGGCGGTCTCGGCAACCCGGTTGCCTTCAGGATCGGACAGCTCCACCAGCGCATTGGCGCGGCTGCCGACATCGCTGATCGTCATCGACGCCAGGCGGTAGCCGTTCTGGGTGGCACTGCCCTGCATCAGGGTCTGCAGGTCGGCATCGGTGACCACGCGCTGCTGCTCGCACAGCGCCTTGAACTGCTCGAAGACCAGCTTCAGCTCTTCTTCTTCCAGCCAGAAGCCCAACGCACGCAGGCGCTGGTCGACCGCGGCGCGGCCACTGTGGCGGCCCAGCACCATCTGCGAGGACTCCCAGCCCACGTCTTCCGGTCGCATGATTTCGTAGGTGCCGCGGTGGCGCAGCATGCCGTGCTGGTGGATGCCCGACTCGTGCGCGAAGGCGTTGGCGCCGACGATCGCCTTGTTGCGCTGGACCGGCATGCCGACCAGGCGCTGCAGCAGCTGGGAGGTGGCCACGATGCGCTGGGTGTTGATGCGCGTGTCTTCGTCGTAGAAGGCGTTGCGTACCTTCAGCACCATCGCGATCTCTTCCAGCGAGCAGTTGCCCGCGCGCTCCCCGATGCCGTTGATCGTGCACTCGACCTGGCGTGCGCCACCTTCGATGGCGGCCAGCGAGTTGGCCACGGCCAGGCCCAGATCGTTGTGGCAGTGCGCGCTGAAGATGATGCGGTCGCTGTCGGGCACGCCGGCGATCACCCGCTGGAACATGCCGCGGATCTCTTCGGGCGTGGTGAACCCCACGGTGTCGGGCAGGTTGATGGTGGTGGCGCCGGCGGCCACGGCCACGCGGGCAACCTCGATCAGGAAATCTTCCTCGGTGCGCGTGGCATCTTCAGCGGAGAACTCCACATCGCCCACGTAGCTGCGGGCCAGGCTGACGTGCTTGTGCACCGACTCCAGCACCTGCTCGCGGCTCATGCGCAGTTTGTGCTCGCGATGCAGCGGGCTGGTCGACAGGAACACATGCAGGCGCGGGTTCGCGGCGGCTTCCAGCGCCTTGGCCGAGGTTTCGATATCGGCGGCCAGGCAGCGCGACAGCACGGCCAGGGTCGGGCGACGGACCTCACGGGCGATCATCGCCATCGCTTCGCGGTCGGACTGGGAACTGGCCGGGAAGCCGGTTTCCATGACATCCACGCCCAGCTCGTCCAGCGCGCGGGCCATCACCAGCTTCTGCTGCGGGCTCATGCTGCAGCCGGGCGATTGCTCGCCGTCGCGCAGGGTGGTGTCGAAAATTCTGATTCGGGGGGAGTTGGGCATGGTCACCAGGAGGTCTCCTCGACGGCAATGTCGGATGGGATGGCAGAGGTAGGAATCGAAACGGAAATCGGGGGTGTCGCGAGCACGGTTGGTAGGGGCGGGCGTGTTCGCTCGCTGGCGCGGCGGCGCGGTTTGCGCGGGGGGCGGGGACGGATGTCGGCCAGCAGCTGGGCCAGGACCAGCGCATCGATGTTGCCGCCGGAGACCACCGCGCACTTGCGCTTGCCGGCCACGCGGCGGCCGGCCGCCAGCGCCAGCGCGCCGGCGCCTTCGGCGATGACGTGTTCTTCCAGCGCCAGCCGCACCAGGGTTTCGCGCAACTCGGCTTCGCGGACGATGACGACATCATCCAGCAACGCGCTGCACAGCCTGCGGGTCAGGAAACCGGGGATCTTCACCTTGACGCCGTCGGCCAGGGTGGCGACCGGGGCGATCTCACGCACGTCGCCGCGGATCGCACGGGCCATCGAATCGACGCCCTCGACCTGCGCGCCGACGATGCGTACGCCCTGCGATTTCAGCGCCAGCGCGACGCCCGAGGCCAGGCCACCGCCGCCGATCGGCACGATCACCACGTCGGGCGCATGCGGGGCCAGTTCGATGCCCAGGGTGCCCTGACCGGCGATCACATCGGGATCGTCGAAGGCGGACAGGAACCGGTAGCCGTGCTGGTCGGCCAGGGCGCGGGCGAAGGCATAGGCCTCGTCGTAGCTCTCGCCGTGCTGGCGGACCGTGGCGCCCCAGTGGGCGACACCGGCAATCTTGGTGGCGGGCGCACCGTGGGGCATCACGGTGATCGCGGGGATGTTCAGACGGTAGGCGGCCCAGGCCACGCCCTGGGCGTGGTTGCCGGCCGAGGCGCAGATGACCGGGCGGTCATCGCCGCGTTCACGCCCGGCCAGCAGTGCGTTCAGGGCGCCGCGCACCTTGTACGACCCGGTGCGCTGCAGGTTCTCCAGCTTCAGCCACACGCCGAAACGTTCGGCGTAATGCAGCGGCGTGGGCGGCAGGAAGCGGCGCAGCCGCGCCTGCGCGGCCAGCACGTCGGCGACGCTTACGTCGCCTACATCCGGTTCCTGCGGGGCGCGGCTAGCCGGCATCGTGCACCCGGCCACGGTGATCGTCGCCATGCGGTACGCGCTGCGACGGCGCACGGTGCGGCGCACGACCGAGAAGGCACCTCCGTACCGGCACCGATGCAGCGGTGCGGGCGTTCATGCAGATACTCCGGGTTCCAGTGCGCTGATGCGCACCGAAACACAGTCGTAGATCTTCTCGATCTGGCGGCGCAGCGTTTCCGGTGGACGGGTGCTGTCCACCACCAGCTGCAGGTGCCAGCGGCCATCGTCGGCGGCATTGGGCGCGCCGGCGATCGCGCGCGGTGCGAAGCCGCGGCGTTCGGCCATGCCGATCACGCGCAGCAGCGCGCCTTCGGCCGGGGTCAGCACCAGGTCAAGCCGGTATTGCATTGGGGAACTCCTGGGACTGATGGGCGGGGTTGCTTTCCAGCATCGTGCTGTTGGCGTTGTTGGGCGGCACCAGCGGCCACACGTTGGCACGGGCATCGATGGCCACATGCAGCAGCGCCGGGCCGGGCTGGGCCAGCATCGCGGCCAGGCCACCCTCGACATCGTCACGCGCTTCGATGCGCGTGGCCGGAATGCCGAACACCTGCGCCAGCGCAGCGAAGTCCGGGTTGTCGGACAGATCGATCTCGCTGTAGCGCTCGGCGAAGAACAGCTCCTGCCACTGGCGGACCATGCCCAGCGAGCTGTTGTCCAGCAGCACGATCTTCACCGGTAGGCGGCAGCGGGCGATGGTGACCAGCTCCTGCACGTTCATCATGAAACTGCCATCGCCGGAGACCAGCACCACGGTGCGGTCGGGGCAGGCGAACTGCGCGCCCATCGCTGCCGGCAGGCCGAAGCCCATGGTGCCCAGCGCGCCGCTGGTCAGGTGGTTGCGTGGGTGGTTGAAGCGGCAGTGCTGGGCGACCCACATCTGATGCTGGCCGACATCGCAGGCGATGATCGCGTCGCTCGGGGCCAGTTCGCTCAGGCGCTTCAGCAGCGCCGGTGCATAGATGTGCTTGCCCGGTGCGTCGTAGCGCGGCGCGAAGCGTTCACGATGGCCCTGGCAGCGCTTCGCCCAGGCCTCCTGCGTGGCCGGGGCGGTGGCCGCGGCGGTCAGCGCGCGCAGCGCCGTACCCACGTTGCCCGGCACCGCGATGTCGGCGCTGCGCAGCTTGGAGATCTCGTACGCGTCGGCATCGATATGCACGACGCGCGCAAACGGAGCGAACTCGTTCAACTTGCCGGTGGCGCGGTCATCGAAACGGGCGCCGACCACCACCAGCAGATCGCTTTCCTGCACCGCCATGTTCGCCGCGCGGGTACCGTGCATGCCCAGCATGCCCAGGTAGTGAGGATGCTGCGGCGGCAGCGCACCCAGCCCGCGCAGGGTCAGCACGGTCGGGATCGCCGTGGCCTCGACGAAGGCACGGAAGTCCTCCACCGCATCGCCCAGCGCCACGCCACCACCGGCATAGATCACCGGCTTCTCGGCCTCGGCGATGGCGGCGATGGCGTGCGCGATGGCCTCGTCCTGCGGCGCAGGCGGTGCCACCACGGTGGAGGGGACGTGGTCGGGCAGATGCGACGCATCGGCGACCTGCACGTCCTTGGGCAGATCGATCAGCACCGGACCCGGGCGACCCTCGCGGGCGATCCGGAACGCATCGGCGACCACCTGCGGCAGGTCATCGACCGAGCGCACCAGCCAGCTGTGCTTGACGATCGGCAGGGTCAGCCCGAACACGTCCAGTTCCTGGAACGCGTCGGTGCCCAGCAGCGGGGTGGCGACCTGGCCGGTGATGCAGACCATCGGCACCGAATCCAGCATCGCATCGGCGATGCCGGTGACCAGGTTGGAGGCGCCCGGGCCGGAGGTGGCGACGCAGACGCCGACCCGGCCACTGGCGCGGGCGAAGCCGTTGGCAGCCAGGGCGGCGCCCTGCTCGTGGCGGACCAAGATGTGCTTCAGCCCGGAATCCACCAGGGCGTCGTAGAACGGCATGATGGTGCCGCCCGGATAGCCGAACAGCGTATGCACGCCCTCGGCTTCCAGGGCCTGCGTCAACCAGCGTGCGCCGTTGCGGGGCGCGGTGCTGTGTGCGGAGGTGTTCATGCGGTGACCTTTACGAAAGCGGGTAGGGGAGCCGCGCGTTTACGCGGCTTGACTTTGCAACCAGACCATCTTGGCGCGCAGTTCCTTGCCTACCTTCTCGATCGGGTGCTCCAGGTCGGCCTGCTTGAACTTGTTGTAGTTCGGCAGGCCCGCTTCGTACTCGGCCACCCAGTTCTTGGTGAAGGTGCCGTTCTGGATGTCGGTCAGCACGTCCTTCATGCGCGCCTTGGTACCGGCATCGATGACGCGCGGGCCGCTGACGTAGTCGCCGTACTGCGCGGTCTCGGAGATGAATTCCAGCATGCGGGTGATGCCGCCTTCGTAGAACAGATCCACGATCAGTTTCAATTCGTGCAGTACTTCGTAGTAGGCGATTTCCGGCTGATAGCCGGCTTCGACCAGGGTTTCGAACCCGGCCTGGACCAGTGCCGAAGCACCGCCGCACAGCACGGCCTGTTCGCCGAACAGATCGGTCTCGGTCTCTTCCTTGAAGGTGGTCTGGATCAGGTTGGCGCGCGCGCCGCCCAGACCACCGGCGTAAGCCAGCGCGAACTCGGCGGCCTTGCCGCTCTTGTCCTGGTAGACCGCCCAGATGCACGGCACGCCGCGGCCGATTTCATACTCGCGACGGACCAGCGCACCCGGGCCCTTCGGTGCGACCAGCACCACGTCCAGATCCTCGCGCGGAGTGATCATGTCGAAGTGCACGTTCAGGCCATGCGCGAACAGCAGCACCGCGCCCTGTTTCATGTTTGGTGCGAGCACGTCTTCGTAGAGCTTCTTCTGCACCATGTCCGGGGTCAGCACCGCGACCAGATCGGCATCCTTCACCGCTTCGGACGGGGCTTTGACGGTGAAGCCGTCGGCCTGTGCCTTGACCTCGGTCGGACCGCCCGGGCGCAGCCCGACGACGACATCGAAACCGGATTCACGCAGATTCAGCGCGTGCGCGCGGCCCTGGCTGCCGTAGCCGACAACAGCGATCTTGATCTGGGGCAGGTCGTTGGTGCTCATGGGGGAGGTCCTTTGGAGGCAAGAAAAAAGAGGGCCGACGGTCAGCGACGCGTCGGCCCATCAGGGGAAGGGGTGGCACCGGCCTGGCCGCGACCACACGCGAACGCACCCGCCGTGGGGGCGGTGGGCGTCGGCTGGCTCGGGGCGGGCTGGCGGGTCATGGTGGAAGGCAACTCGGAGGGGAGGATGGAAAACAAAGGGTTCTGAAACGAAAAAACCCGCACCTGGTCGGGTGCGGGTTTTGATGGATACCTGGCAGTCTTGCTTACACGCCGGTCCGTCCCGCACCTGTTGGTTGGGTAATAAGTACGAGGACGAGAAGCGAATGGATCGCGGCCGCGCCGGGGTCGGCGTGCTGGATGGATTCGCGGGTGGCTGTGCGCTGCAACATGAGATCCAGAAAACCACACGGGTTTTGGCGGTGTCAACCCTGGCAGGACAATTTCCATCGGTTTCGTCTGCATCCACCGCAATGCCCCGCCAGACAAGGATGGTTGCGGCTGAAAGCGTTCCGGTGAACCGGAATTCAGTATTTTGGCGCTGTCGATTGCGCGGATCCGGGGCCGATTTCCACCCCGGTACATGACCATTGTGGGATGTCATCACAGGGCATCTGCCGCCACCATCGATGTCGCTACCACCCTTCAGGAATTCCCCCGTGTCCCCACGCCTCGCCCGCGGCCTGCTCGCCGCCGCCCTGCTGTCCACGCTGCCCGCCGCGGCGATCGCCGCAGACCGGATCACCGGCCATACCTTTGCCACCCGCTCGGAGGTGATTGCCCCGCACGCGATGGCCGCCACCTCCCAGCCCCTGGCCACGCAGATCGCCCTGGAGGTGATGAAGTCCGGTGGCTCGGCCGTGGATGCCGCGATCGCCGCCAATGCTGCCCTCGGCCTGATGGAGCCGACCGGCAATGGCGTGGGTGGCGACCTGTTCGCGATCGTCTGGGACCCCAGAACCGAGAAGCTGTATGGCTACAACGGCTCGGGCCGCTCGCCGAAGTCGCTGACCCTGGCCGAGTTCCAGCGCCGCGGCCTGAAGGAAATCCCCGCCACCGGGCCGCTGCCGGTCTCGGTGCCCGGCGCGGTGGACGGCTGGTTCGCCCTGCATGACCGTTTCGGCCGCAAGCCGATGGCCGACAACCTGGCCCCGGCGATCCGCTACGCCCGCGAAGGCCACCCGGTCGCCGAGGTCATCGCCTACTACTGGGACCGCTCGGTGCCGCGACTGTCCAAGTATCCTGGCTTCACCGAGCAGTTCACGATCAACGGCCATGCCCCGCGCAAGGGCGAGATGTGGAAGAACCCGAACCTGGCCCACACCCTTGAGCAGATCGCCCAAGGCGGGCGCGATGCCTTCTACAAGGGCGACATCGCCCGCACCATCGGCACCTACTTCAAGGCCAACGGCGGCTACCTGAGCTATGACGACATGGCCAGCCACCATGGCGAGTGGGTGGAGCCGGTCAGCAGCAACTACCGTGGCTATGACGTGTGGGAACTGCCCCCGAACAGCCAGGGCATCGCGGCGCTGCAGATCCTCAATGTGCTCGAAGGCTACGACTTCTCCAGGATTCCCTTTGGCTCACCCGAACACGTGCACCTGTTCGTGGAGGCCAAGAAGCTGGCCTTCGCCGACCGCGCGCGCTTCTACACCGACCCGGCGTTCCATCCGGCCCCGGTCGACCGGCTGATTTCCAAGGGTTACGCCGCCGAGCGCCGCAAGCTGATCTCGATGGACAAGGCGCTGAGCGAAGTGCAGCCGGGCACGCCCAAGCAGCTGCAGGAAGGCGACACGATCTACATGACCGTGGCCGATGCCGACGGCATGATGGTCTCGCTGATCCAGTCCAACTACCGCGGCATGGGCAGCGGCATGGCGCCTCCGGGCCTGGGCTTCATCCTGCAGGACCGTGGCGAGATGTTCGTGCTGCGCAAGGATCACCCGAACGGGTATGCACCGGGCAAGCGTCCGTTCCAGACGATCATTCCAGGGTTCGTCACCAAGGATGGCAAGCCGTGGATGAGCTTCGGGGTGATGGGCGGTGCGATGCAGCCGCAGGGCCATGCGCAGATCGTGATGAACATGGTCGACTTCGGGATGAATCTGCAGGAGGCCGGCGATGCGCCGCGCATCCAGCACGAGGGCTCGACCGAGCCGACCGGCCAGGCGACGGCGATGAGCGATGGCGGCGAAGTGAATCTGGAAACGGGCTTCCCGTATGAGACGGTGCGGGCGCTGATGCGCAAGGGCCACCGTGTTGTTTTTGCGGATGGCCCGTATGGCGGGTATCAGGCGATCCTGCGTGATCCGGAGACCGGGGTGTATTACGGGGCGTCGGAAAGCCGCAAGGATGGGCAGGCGGCGGGTTACTGATTTTCTCGCACTCCGTAGTGCCGACCGTTGGTCGGCACTAGCGCAGAGCAGAGCGTAGAGCAGGACGCTTCGGGGCTTCGGGGGGGGCGTGCGCATGGCAAATGCGCACATGGCCGAAGCGGTAGAGCCACGCCATGCGTGGCTCCTCTCACTGCAACCCACCCGCCCCGCCCACCGATAGCCCGGAAGGCGGGATGCTTCAAGCGTTCAGCTCAAGGCGCCCGAGCTGCCTCATCGCGCGTTTCTTCCTGCGCCGCGATTTCCCGCTCGATCCACTCATCCATCAACCGCCGCGCACGCTGCGCACGGCGCCGCTGCAGCGCATGCTCCATGTCCAGCACCCGGTACAACGACCACATCACCGCCAACATCAACAACGCAAACGGCAGCGCCGCGATCGTGATCATCCCCTGCAGCGCATTGAGGCCGCCGGCCAACAGCAGCACGCCCGCGATCAACGCAATCGCCACGCCCCACACCATCCGGCGTGCCAGCGGCGGATCACCGGATTCCTCGGTCGACATCGTCGCCAGCACCAGCACCGCCGAATCAGCCGAGGTCACGAAGAAGATCATCAACAGCACCAGCGCGATCGCCGACAACACCATCGGCATCGGCAGGCTGTCGAACATCGTGAACAGCACCGTCTCGTAGCCATTGCCCAGCGCCTGCGCCAGGTCCACGTGGCCGAAGATCTGCGACCACAGCGCGGTGCCGCCGAATACCGAGAACCACAGGAAGCCCAGCACGCTCGGTGCGATCACCACGCCCAGCACGAACTCGCGGATGCTGCGCCCACGCGAGACGCGGGCGATGAACGAGCCCACGAACGGCGCCCACGCGATCCACCAGGCCCAGTAGAAGATCGTCCAGTCCGCCACCCAGGTGCTGCCCGAGAACGGCGACATGCGCAGGCTCATGGTGACCAGCGAGTTGAGGTAGGAGCCGATCGTGGTAGTGAACGTATCGAAGATGAAACCGGTGGGCCCCAGCACCATCACCAGCGCCAGCAGTACCGCCGCCAGACCCAGGTTGAAGTTGGAGAGCCACTTGATGCCACGGTTGACGCCGCTGGTGGTGGAGGCCATGTACAGCACGAACGCCACCGCGATGATGGTCAGCTGCACCGGCACCGAGGCCTGGATGCCGAACACGCGCTCGAGACCGGCGGCGATCTGGATCGTGCCGAAGCCCAGCGTCGTTGCCACACCGATCGCCGTGGCGACCACCGCAGCGACGTTGACGACAGTGCCCATCCAGCCCCGGTGGTGCGCACCGATGATCGGCTGCAGCAGATCACTGATCAGCCCGCGGCCGTTGCGGTTGAACTGGAACCACGCCATCGCCAGGCCGATCAGGGCGTAGATCGCCCAGGGATGCAGGCCCCAATGGAAGAACGCATAGCGCATCGATGCGCGCGCCGCCTCCATGCTTTGCGGGGCCAACCCTTCCGGTGGCTTCACGAAATGCGAGATCGGCTCGGCCGCGCCCCAGAACACCAGGCCGATACCCATGCCGGCCGCGAACAGCATCGACATCCAGCTCGCGTTGGAGAAGTCGGGTTCGGCGTCTTCGCCGCCGATGCGCAGCGAACCGAAGCGGCCGAAGGCCAGGTACATCAGGAACGACAGGGTGATGAACACCACCAGCAGGTACAGCCAGCCGGTACTGCGGATGATGGTGGACAGGCCGCTCTGGACGACCTCGTTGAAGGGGCCCGGCGCGAGGCCGGCGATCAGCACCAGCAGTGCGACCAGTGCGATGGAAATGCGGAACACCATGCAGGCGTGTCTCCGATCAGTAGGGGCGAGCCGAGGCTTGCAATCTCCAGCGGCACGGCGGCAACGACTGGGGCGGATCAAGCCGGTCGAGGCCGGTCAGTACGGTCGTCAATGGCGTCGAACAATGCGCAATGCGCGCGTGATCGGGACGCTACCCCTGATCGCACCGCATACCGCGCTGCAGCATCGTAGTGCATCAGATGTCGGCGCCTTGTTCACACCCAGGGCCAAGCAGCTTGGTTGGTCCGCCCCAGCGCGCTGACGGTCTTCGCTTTGTGCTCTAATTCGCCCCGAAGCGGGGGTACCGCGGCCCAGTGGCCAAGGTTGAGACAGTCCCTTCGAACCTGATCCGGTTGATACCGGCGTAGGGAAGCTTCGCAATTGCTGATGCACTGCGCCGTAGGGCTGCCCCGCCCGAAGACCGCCCGTGTTGCGTCTGCCGTGCGCCGCCGCTTCGTCCGTTCCGCCCATTCCCGGGCGGAACCCGATCCAGGACGACGTCATGAACGCAGCGCTTTCCTCCCTGCAGCAGCAGGCCCAGCAATTGTCCGAATCGGTCACGCGCCCGATTCCCGGCTCACGCAAGATCCATGTGCCGGGTTCACGCAGCGACCTGCAGGTGCCGATGCGCGAGATCGTGCTGACCCGCACGCCGACCCTGTTTGGTGGGGAAGAGAACGCGCCGGTCACCGTGTATGACACGTCTGGCCCGTATACCGATCCGAATGCGCGGATCGACCTCTCCGTGGGGCTGCCGCCCTTGCGTGCCGGCTGGGTGGCCGAGCGGGGCGATACTGATGTGCTCGATGGCCTGAGCTCGGCATTTGGCCGCTCCCGCGAAACCGATGCGCGCCTGGATGCGGTGCGCTTCCCGTCGCGGCTGCAGCCACGGCGCGCGCGGTCCGGTGCCAACGTTACCCAGATGCACTACGCACGCCGCGGCATCATCACCCCGGAAATGGAATTCGTCGCCATCCGAGAGAACCAGCGCATCGAGGCCATTGTCGATGCCGCGCTGCTCAGGCAGCATCCCGGCGAAGCCTTCGGCGCATCCATCCCGGCGCGCATCACGCCGGAATTCGTCCGCGATGAAATCGCCCGCGGCCGTGCGGTGCTGCCCAACAACATCAACCATCCGGAAAGCGAGCCGATGATCATCGGCCGCAACTTCCTCACCAAGATCAACGCCAACATCGGCAACAGCGCGGTTTCCTCGGGCATCGCCGAGGAAGTGGAAAAGCTGGTCTGGGCGATCCGCTGGGGCGGTGACACCGTGATGGACCTGTCCACCGGCAAGCACATCCACGAGACCCGCGAATGGATCCTGCGCAACTCGCCGGTGGCCATTGGCACCGTGCCGATCTACCAGGCATTGGAAAAGGTCGATGGCCGCGCGGAGGAACTCACCTGGGACATCTTCCGCGACACGCTGATCGAGCAGGCCGAGCAGGGCGTGGACTACTTCACCATCCATGCCGGTGTGCTGCTGCGCTATGTGCCGTTGACCGCCGGGCGCGTGACCGGGATCGTCTCGCGTGGCGGCTCGATCATGGCCAAGTGGTGCCTGGCACACCACAAGGAAAACTTCCTGTACACCCACTTCGAAGACATCTGCGAGATCATGAAGGCCTACGACGTGACCTTCTCGCTTGGCGACGGCCTGCGCCCGGGGTGCATCGCCGACGCCAACGACGCGGCGCAGTTCGGTGAGCTGGAAACACTGGGTGAGTTGACCAATATCGCCTGGAAGCACGACGTGCAGACCATGATCGAAGGCCCCGGCCACGTGCCGATGCAGCTGATCAAGGAAAACATGGACAAGCAGCTGCGTGAGTGCGGTGAGGCGCCGTTCTACACACTCGGCCCGCTGACCACCGATATCGCCCCGGGCTATGACCACATCACCAGTGCGATCGGCGCGGCCATGATCGGCTGGTACGGCACGGCGATGCTCTGTTACGTCACGCCCAAAGAGCACCTGGGGCTGCCCAACCGCCAGGACGTGCGCGACGGCATCATGGCCTACCGCATCGCCGCGCACGCCTCGGACCTGGCCAAGGGCCATCCCGGCGCGCAGGTGCGTGACAACGCGCTGAGCAAGGCACGCTTCGAATTCCGCTGGGAAGACCAGTTCCATCTCGGGCTGGACCCGGAGAAGGCCAAGGAGTTCCACGACGAAACGCTGCCCAAGGACGCGCACAAGCTGGCCCACTTCTGCTCGATGTGCGGCCCGCACTTCTGCTCGATGAAAATCACCCAGGACGTGCGTGACTATGCAGCGGGGCAGGGCCTGGATGAGCGCACGGCGCTGGAGGTCGGCATGGCTGAGAAGTCGGCACAGTTCCGCGATCTGGGCGCAGAGGTGTATCGGCAGGAGTAACGCATCGGCCGGGGCGGGCGCGCCGTCCCGGCCATCATCCGGCGCGCGCACGATTCCGGCTAAGCTCGGCGCGACCAGGCAGGGGTGGGGGACCACAATGGCGATAGCACGCAGCACCAAATGGCTGGCCATCGCGCGCCGGCATCCCTCGGCCTGGTTGTTGGCCGTGCAGCTGCTGGGCGTGCTGCTTTACCCCGCGATGGACGAGGCCGGCGCCAGCCGCGCGCTGTTCGGCGCGTTCGGCATCGCCGTGCTCGGCCTGGCGCTGTGGGTAGTGCGGCGCAGTCCGCTTGGAATGTGGGTGGCGCTGGTGCTGGCGATTCCCTCGGTGGTGTTCTCCATTGCAGGCGCCCTGCTGGAGCGCCCGGCACTGGTGACCACCGCACAGCTGCTCGAATGCCTGCTGTATTTCTATACGGCCGGCAGCCTGATCGCCTACATGCTGCAGGACCACAAGGTGACCCGTGACGAACTGTTCGCTGCGGGCGCCACGTTCACGCTTTTGGCTTGGGCCTTCGCCTTCGCGTTCGCGGTCTGCCAGCAGTGGTACCCGGGCAGTTTCGTGGCGACCAGCGAGAGCGAATTGAGGACCTGGATGGAGCTGCTTTATCTCAGCTTCAGCTTGTTGTCCGGGGTGGGGTTGAGCGACGTCGTGCCGATCCATTCCCAAGCGCGTGCATTGGTAATGCTGGAGCAGTTTTCAGGCGTGATGTACGTCGCCCTGGTGGTTTCGCGGCTCGTCGGGCTGACCATGTTGGCGCGTGCACGAAACTGAATCCAGGATAAAAAATTCGCGCCAGAAGGCGCGAATGGTGAGGCGATTTATGTGAATTCATCGGCGAGAGAGAGCCTGTCGTCACCCGCGCGCATAGGCGTGGTTAACCGGCATAGGCTAGTATTCGCGCGCCTTGGTGTTTTTGCGGTTTGCGCCGATGGCGTGTGCGGAATCTGGCGGTTCGTCTGGCTGTATCGATTGTGACGATCGCGTGAATTCCAGTGGTTTTTTTGCATTTCCACGTGTTCTGGATGATCAGCAACGACAGTGAGCGCCCCTCCGCCGATGTGATTCGAATCGGCGACTTCATCGTCACTTTCTCCTCGCGGGAAGTGATGAGCGAAGGCATGCGTCGCCCACGTCGGCTCACACCCAAGGCGCTGGGCGTGCTCAGGATGCTGCTGCGATCGCCGGGCGCGGTCGTGACCCGGGATGAACTGTTCGCGGAGGTCTGGCCGGATACCCTGCCGACCAACGACGTGCTGACCCAGGCGGTGACCCAGCTGCGCAAGGCGTTCGCCAGCGATGATGACGCGGCCGCGCCCTATATCGAAACCATCGCCAAGACCGGTTACCGGCTTCTGGTGGCCGTCAGCGTGGTCGAGGATGCCGCGCCTGCACTGCTGATCGAGCCTGACCTCCAGCAGCCGGCCGCAAGCGTGCTCACCGTGGCTGAAGTGCCTGCGGCATTGCCGCCGGTGCTGACCGAGCTGGACCCGATCAAACGCCGTCGGCGTCGCCTGCGTCGCTATGCGGTGGTGGCGGTCGGCATGGCGATGCTGGTGGCGCTGCTGGTGATGGCGGGAATGCTGATGCAGCGCGATCCGCCCGCCTCGGCGGTGGACGCGGCGGTGGAAGATGGCACGCGGGTGATCGGCAGCCCGCAGCGGCCTTACCGGCTGATTACCGCAACGGCAGGGTTCGAGACGTATCCCACATTGTCCCCGGATGGATCGCAGATCGCCTATGAGGCCGATGTGCCCAGCCGCCCGGGCAGCGTCATCAAAGTGCAGACCTCCGGCAATACGCCTGCACGCCTGTTGGTCGAGCCTCCCAAGGGAATGTCCGACCGGTTCCCGAGCTGGTCGCCCGACGGTCGTGAGATTGCGTTCGCCCGGTTCGGCCCTGCCGAGAGTTGCGAAGTGCTGATCGCCAGCGCGACCGGCGGCGCAGTGCGCCATGTCACCCGGTGCGACGGTACCGAACTGCTCAGCTTCGATTGGACGCCCGATGGGCGGGGTCTGGTGTTCGGCTCGCTGTCCGGCCGGTATGCGCAGCGCGGTATCCGCACCCTGGATATCGCCAGCGGACGATGGCAGTCGCTTGATTACGATCTCGGCCGTGACAACTTCGAATACGCGCCACGCTATTCGCCGGACGGTCGCTGGATCGTGTTCGTCCGCAATCCCCAGATCGGCGATCTGTGGCGGATGCCTGCCGAAGGGGGCACCCCGGAGCAGCTGACCGACGATTCGGCGGAGATCCGTGGCTGGGCCTGGCGCAGCGACAGCCGCCACCTCGTGTTCGGCCGCCGCGTCGACAGCGAATCGCGCCTGTATGAACTGGACACCGACACCCGCGTGCTGCGGGATGTCGGCCTGGACGATGCGCAGTCGCCGACCGTTTCGCGCACCGGCGACATGCTCGCCTTCGTGCACCGCCGCCCGCAGTTCGGCCTGTTCCGGGTTCCGGTGACGGCCGGGGGGCTGGGCGCACCGGAGCGCTTGTTCCCCTCCAGTGGACGCGATGCGCAGCCGATGGTGTCGCCGGATGGCCAGCAGATCGTGTTTTCGTCGGACCGTTCGGGCAGCTACGCGCTGTGGTGGGCCGACATGCAGCGGCCGGATTCGCTGCGTCCGATCGAAGGGCTGCGGCCTGAGGCACGCCAGTCCTCCGACTGGTCGCACGACGGTAAACGCGTACTGGTGCTGGGCCGCGATGAACATGCCAACCCCGGCATCTATGAGGTGTCTCCGCGCGATGAGCAGACCGTGCGCCTGCCCGTGCCGGTACGGCAGCCGCTGCAGGCGCTGTACGGCAGGGATGGGCAGCAGCTGCTGGTGGTGGAGCGCGACCGTGACGAACGCATGCGCTTGTCCCTGTTCGATCGCAGCGTGACGCCATGGCGCCTGCTCGGCAGCATCGAGGGCGTCTCGCAGGCACGCTATGACATCGCCGGCGAACGTGTGCTGTTCACCCGCCTCTCGGCCGGGGGGCTGTGGCAGGCCGATGCCGCCCTGACGCCGGGCAGCATCCGCCAGATCAGTGAAGACCGGCCCACGCGCTGGCGCTATCGCACCTGGACCGTATCGGCGCAGGGCAGCATCGACTACCTGTCCAACCGTGCCGATTGCGCGACCGTGTTCACGCGCATCGCACAGCCGGTCGCCGACCAGGAGCACTGCCTGGACGCACAGCGGCTGAGTGCCAGCAATGGATTCAGCGCGGGCCCGGGCGGCGAAGCGCTGTACCTGGCGCTGGCCGTGGCCGACGGCACGGACATTGGCGTGATGTCGCTTCCCGAACGCGTCCCGTCGCTGTTCCCCGGCTTCGTCAAGTCCATGATTTTCAAGACGAAAGACCCTTCGTAAGTTCTTCGTAAGGTTCTCGCCTCGAATTCGGATCAATCTCGCCAGGACTTCCTGAGGCAGTGGCCTGATTTGGCAACACTGCAGGCCAGCAAAGGCAAACTCACGGTGTCGTCATGCGTCAGCTCTCCCTGGCCGATCGCGGTCAAGCGCTCTCTCTGGACAAGGTCGTCGATGACGGTCCCCTGCCAACCTGCCTGGGCGTGGCCCGCCTGGGCAGCCTGCAGAGCCCTGGCACGACCTTCACGGTCTGGATCCAGCTGCGCGGCAGCGCATGGGTGGAATCCAAAGAGGGGCGCTTCCGGCTGCGCCAGCGTGAGTGGATCGCCTTCGAAAAGGAATCCCGCCCGATGGTCCAGGCCGGTCGCGATGGCCTGTGCATCGGCCTGAGCCTGGCCCCGGACGCACTGCGCGCGCTGGGTGAGCTTACCGACTGCAGCCTCTACGCCGGCCGCGGCAGCATGAGCCGCAGCGATGCCCGTGTCGCCCTGCGCCTGTGGCGTGATGTGCTGGCCAGCGGCCACCCGACCCAGGCGCTGCGCCCGGTGCTGTTGCACCTGGCGGCCCTGCAGCAGGGCATGGCGACCGGCGTGCAGCGTTGCCCGGGCCGCTCCCGCAGCCGCAAGCGCCAGGTGTTTGGACGCATGCAGCGCGCGCGCCTGTACCTTGAGGGCAACAGCCACCGGGTGGTGCGTATCGGGGAGCTGGCCGAGCTGACCAACTTCTCCAGCTGGTACCTGTCCAAGACGTTCCAGAGCCTGTATGCCGAGAGTCCGCAATCGCTGTCCGCGCGCCTGCGCCTGGAGCGGGCCGCCGATCTGCTGCGCGATACGGACATGATGGTGGGCGAAGTGGCGGCCGCCAGCGGATTTGACAACTGCTGCAGCTTCGCACGGGCGTTTCGGGCCCGCTTCGGGTTGTCTGCGTCACGCTATCGTGAGGCCGGTGCGAATCTCTCGCCAGATTCGGCAAAGTCTTCGGTTGTCTCCCGCAAATAATTCATTGCAACGCAATCGTAACTTTCCGAGGCGTTTTTAACACGCTACTAACGTACCTCGGAGAGATAAATGAATTTTCGTACTCCCGCAGTGCGGCTGGGCCTTCTGCCCGCCGGCATTGCGCTTGCCCTGACGCCGGCCTTTGCTTCGGCTCAGGAAGCAAGCGGCACGACCGACCTGGACCGCATCCAGGTCACCGGTTCGCGTATCCGTCAGGCCAGCACTGAAACCGCGCAGCCGGTGATCGCGCTGCAGCGCGCCGACATCGAGAAGCAGGGCTTCACCAGCGTCGCCGACATCGTGCAGAACCTGTCGGCCACCGGCTCGCCGGCGATCAGCCGCGCCGATGCGCTGTCCTCGGGCGAAGAAGTCGGCGGCCA
The DNA here is from genome assembly GCF_026241915.1 of Stenotrophomonas sp. RIT-551. Taxonomy (NCBI): domain Bacteria; kingdom Pseudomonadati; phylum Pseudomonadota; class Gammaproteobacteria; order Lysobacterales; family Lysobacteraceae; genus Stenotrophomonas; species Stenotrophomonas sp. RIT-551. Next base: position 124,457 of record NZ_JAPJIU010000005.1, read on the forward strand.
GTACGTCGACCTGCGCAACCTCGGTCCGGAGCGCACCCTGGTGCTGCTCGACGGCAAGCGCATGGGCGTCAGCTCCGGCGGCTACACCGACCTGGCCTCGATCCCGACCTCGGTCGTGGAGCGCATCGAAGTGCTGACCGACGGCGCCTCGGCGATCTACGGTTCCGACGCGATCGCCGGCGTGGTGAACATCATCACCCGCAAGAATTTCGACGGCCTGGAAGCCAGCGTCTACAAGGGCCAGTACGGCCAGGGCGACGGCGACAAGACCACCTACAACTTCGTCTACGGCCAGACCGGCGATCGCGGTTCGATCACCCTTGGCGCCGAGTACAGCGAAGAAGAGCCGGTTCTGGCCAAGAACCGTCGCTACAGCGCCTCTGCCAACGGCTATCGTCATCCGGTTCCGACCGACGACGACACCAACGGCTGGAGCGCGATCACCGAAAAGGGCGTGCTGGTTACCGATGATGGCAACTACGTCCTGAACCCGGGCGGCGCCTCGAACAACTTCGGCGACTACCACGAGCTGGGCAACGCCGATCTGTCCAACCCGTCGCAGCAGATGTACCTGTCGACCGGCATCAAGCGTCGTTCGGTCTTCTCCAACGGTCAGTTCGACTTCACCGACAACATCCGCGGTACCGCCAGCGTCCTGTACACCGAACGCGAAGCGCTGCAGCAGATCGCCGGCTACCCGTACCGTTCGGCCGCCTACGACACCCAGATGTCCGGCGACAGCGTCTTCAACCCGCTCGATACCGACGTTGATTTCATGCGTCGTACGTGGGAAGTGCCGCGCCAGACCAAGTCCGAGCTCAACACCTTCCGCTTCAGTGGTGGTCTGGAAGGCTCGTTCGAGTTCGCCGACAAGTACTTCGACTGGGATGTGGGCTACGTCTACAACCGCAACAAGGGCGTCAAGACCGGCACCGGCAACCTGTTCATTCCGAACGTGAAGAATGCCGTGGGCCCGTCCTACCTGGATGCCAACGGTATCGCCCAGTGCGGTACCGCCGCTGCTCCGATCGCCGGCTGCACCCCGTGGAACCCGCTGCTGCCGTACGGCTCCACCGCCGACGGTTCGCTGTCCAACCCGGACCTGCAGAAGTACCTGTTCCTGCCGACCCACGATACCTCGCTGACCACCAGCAAGGTCTACAGCGCCAACCTGAGCGGCGCCATCGTGACCCTGCCGGCCGGTGACCTGTCCTTCGCGACCGGCTACGAGCACCGCGAAGAAGACGCCGAGTACAACCCGGATGCACTGCTGCAGTCGGGCCTGAGCACCGACCTGGCCGGTGCGCCGACCGCCGGTGGCTACAAGCTGGACGAGTTCTACCTGGAACTGAACGTGCCGATCCTCGCCGATCTGCCGTTCGCCAAGGAACTGTCGGTCGACATGGCCGGCCGTTACTCGGACTACAACACCTTCGGCGACACGGTGAACTCCAAGTTCGGCCTGAAGTGGAAGCCGATCGACGACCTGCTGGTCCGTGGCACCTATGCCACCGGCTTCCGTGCGCCGACCGTGGCCAACCTGTACGGTGGCACCTCGCAGAGCTTCGACAAGTACACCGACCCGTGCGACACCTTCTTCGGTGCTGCCGTGCGCAACCCCGACGTCGCTGCCCGTTGCGGCGGCGCCGTGCCGGCCAACTTCCGTCAGGAAGCGTCCGGTGGCATCGATGCCACCGGCCCGGGCGCACAGTCGAACTACCCGTACCTGTCCGGTTCCAATGACGGCCTGCTGCCGGAAACCTCCAAGACCTGGACCGTCGGCCTGGTGTACAGCCCGAACTTCGTGCAGGGCCTGGACGTCAGCCTGGACTGGTGGAAGATCCGCATCGACAACGTCATCGCGGCCGAGTCGGTCACCTCGATCCTCAACCAGTGCTACGTGCTGAACAACGCCAACGCCTGTGACCGTGTCACCCGTGACACCGATTCGGGCCAGGTCGTCGACGTGACCCGTACGCTGATCAACGGCGGCTACCAGGAAACCGCAGGTTACGACCTGGGTATCCGTTACCGTCTGCCGGAACTGTCCTTCGGCAACATCGTCATCGACTGGAAGACCACCTATGTGGACTACCTCGAGTACAAGCGCGACAACGAAGCTGAAACCGCCGTCGAGCAGCACACCGGCTGGGGCACGGGCGACTGGGGCGGCAACTTCCGCGTCCGTTCCAACCTGAACATCGATTGGAGCCTGGGCAACTTCGGCGTCAACTGGGGCATGCGTTACTACTCCGGTCTGAAGGAAGAGTGCGCCTACGATCGCGAAGGCGGTCCGGAGTGCAACAACCCGAGCTACTCCTCGGCCTACACGCTGGCGATCCCGGTGCGCAACACCGGCTCGAACACGTTCCATGACCTGCAGGTGCGTTACAACACCCCGTGGGATGCCACCATCTCGGCTGGCGCGAACAACGTGTTCAACCACGAAGGCCCGGTGATGTACAGCCAGCCGAACTCGAGCTTCTCCTACTACGGCGGCTTCGACATCGGTCGGTTCTACTACCTGAAGTACACCCAGCGCTTCTGATCCATCGAAGCAATGGCGTAAAAAAAGGAGGGCGGGCCGCAAGGTCCGCCCTCTTTGCGTTGTGGGGTAGGGAAAGTCTGAGTTTCAGCGAACGGTGATCCGCCTCACAATTCGAGCGGAAATGCAGTTGATACTGTCAATCGGTCCAATCGTGGACGATTGAGAGATCGATATGAAAATGACGCTCGCTCAGAAGATTTCCGCTGTACTGCTTGCCTCCCTGGCGACCGCGGCCAGTGCGTCGCCCGGCCTGATCATCTGCGCGGGAGGGCGCTACTGCGAAGACGTCCGCATCGAATGCCTCGCCGACGGTGGCTCGGCCGCCATGTGCGAGCGCCTGTGGCGCCTGTGCGTGCTGGACGCCTGTCCGCAGCGCTGAAACGACGATGGCGCGCCACGGGGCGCGCCATCCTTTGAGCATGCTCCGCCGTACACTCAGGCGTCGCTGGCCACCAGCCCCATCAGTGCGTTGGCGTGATCGCGCCACTGCGGGAGCTTGTTTAGCACGCCGGCCCGCTGCAGATACTCCTCGTCGACCGGGTCGCCGTTGATCAGCGCCAGGGCCACGTGGACCGCACCGGTCACCCAGAAGCTGCGGGTGGTGGAGCGATGCGGCTGCAGGTGGAACGCCACGGCTTCGATGATCGGCATCGGCAGGCCCCACAGCCCCAGCAGGTAGGCGCCCGCCTCGGCATGGCCGGGGCGATTGTCGGCCACGTCTTCCGGGGTGCGCTCGTTGCGCACGCCCGGCAGCAGCAGGCCGATGTCGGCCAGCAGGGCCGCGGTGGCGCCCAGTTCGGCGCTGGAATCGGGCAGCAGTTTGGCGGCCAGGCGCGAGGCCAGCAGTGCGCGCTGCTGCAGCGAGTTGCGCTCGGCACCGGACAGCGGTTGGGCCGAGAACACTTCGCTGGCCAGCACCAGGTCGCGCAGGGTCGACAGTCCCAGTCGGGTCACGGCGGTGCGCAGGTCGGAAATGATCCGGCCGCTGTTGAAGAACGCCGAGTTGGACAACTGCAGCACCTTGGCCGCGATGGCCGGGTCGGCCGCGACCAGCTTGGCCACGTCGGCGGTATTGGTGTCGTCGTCGTGTTCCAGCGCCTGGGTGAGGGACAGATACAGGTGCGGTGGCGAGGGCAGCTTCTCGATCCGGCCGATGGCACTGCGCAGGCGCGCGCTGTCGAGCAGTTCGCGCAGCTCTTCCAGGCTGGTCAGCGCTTCGAGCAGCACTTCCGGGGCCAGCGGCATCGGCAGGAAGCGGTGGGCGACACCGATCAGGCGCGCCGGCGGCGGGCGGTTGCCGTGCTCGGCATCCACCAGTGCGATGCGGATGGTCTCAGGGCGCAGCGTGCGGATCTGGCCGAGCAGCGTGGTGGCGTTGAGATCGGGCAACTGCGGGCACACGATTACCGCATCCACCGGCGAGCCGGCAACGATGCCCATGGCGCTCTGGCCATCGGCGGCGGTCAGCGGTTGCCACTCTTCCCCAAGATCGGCAATGAATTCCAACAGCTCAGCCGACAGGCTGGCTTCGTCCCCAACAAGCAGAATGCGCACGACACGGTCCCCTGGCTGACCACGGTGAAACGCACCGTGGACGGTGTGAAGAGACGCAATGTACCCAATCCGGCACGAATAGTGATGTGCCGCATTGGAAAAACGTGATGCACATCGCTCCGGCAGGCGGTGCCGGAGCGATGCCGGTCAGTCTCAGGCGATGTTGCCGAGGTAGCGCTGGTGCGCTTCGACCAGGATCTTCTTGGCTTCGGCGGCGCCGCCCCAGCCATCGAGCTTGACCCACTTGCCCTTTTCCAGGTCCTTGTAATGCTCGAAGAAGTGGCCGATGCGCTCCAGCCAGTGGCTGGACACCTGCTCGATGTCTTCCACGTGGGCATAGCCACTGAAGACCTTGGAGATCGGCACGGCCAGGATCTTTTCGTCGCTGCCGGCCTCATCGCTCATCTTGAGCACGCCGACCGGACGGCAACGCACCACCGAGCCCGGAACCAGCGGCAGCGGCAGCACCACCAGCACGTCGGCCGGATCACCGTCGCCGCACAGGGTGCTCGGCACGTAGCCGTAATTGCAGGGGTAGCGCATCGGGGTGGAGAGGATGCGGTCGACGAAGATCGCGCCGGTTTCCTTGTCCACTTCGTACTTCACCGGCTCGGAATCCTTCGGGATCTCGATGATGACGTTGATTTCTTCCGGCGGGTTCTTGCCCGGCGAAACGAGTTCCAGACCCATGGGTGTGCTCCAGCTGAGAGGGGGTAGGGCGCAAAGTCCGCCATTTTATGCCTTTGCCGGCCAACGTGCAGCGGCCTGGCCGCCGGGGCGCCGAATCGGTCTGCCAGGCAGGGAAGAATCGCCACACAGCTGCCCCTTTCATCCCGACGCGGCGCTGGGTTGAGGCCTGATGGCCGGGCCCGGCGCCGCTGGCGATCATGGCGTGGAACCCACTCCGAGCCTGGCGATGCTCAGGATGACCCCGATGGCCGGCCTTTCGATGGCGGCGGCACTCTGCCTGGTGGCCCCGGCCGCCGCGGCCCATGCCTCGTCCAGACCGTACGTGGACCTGGTCGACTTTCCCTACAAGGAGGCGAACTGGGACCGTTTCTACGCCCTCCAGGGCCATTTGATGCGGGAGTTTCATGACCTGTGCGGCGCCACCTATTGCCAGGGAACGCATGCCAACCATGTCCTGCTGCAGTTCCGCTGTTCGGTGCACGCGGCCACAGGCACCGTGACGGAATGCGCGCTGGTCATTGCGGCCGGCAACCTGGAGGTGGACGCCGCCACCGGCAAGGTCATGCCCGACAACCGTACCTGGGCGTGCGCCGTGCCACTGGCCCCGCACACGCCGGTGGAGGCCCTGCATGCCGCCCTGGGGCGTCGTGACGCGTTGATCCTGCCGCTGCCGGGTACCGGCCGGTCGGTCCATGACGCGCTTCTCGGCTGCCTCGGCGAAGGCGGTTCGCTTGCCGCGTCCCACAGGAGACACCCATGAACCGCTTCCTCGCGAGCGTCGCGCTTGTACTTGCAGCCGCCAGCTTCCCGGCAGGGGGCGCCACTGCGGAGACCTTCATCGATGCGCGCAGCTATCCGACCCCGGCCACCGGCCGGGAGCGCTTCCTCGCGCTGGAAACGCGACTGGTCCGCGGCTTCGATGAGGTCTGCGGCGATACCTTCTGCGAAGGGGAGTATCACAACCTGCAGTCACTGCGTTTCCGCTGTTCGGTCAACGCCGCCGATGGCGGCGTGGAGGAGTGCGTATGGACGTTCACCGGCAGCACCGCGCAGGTGGATGGATCGAGCGGGCGGATCATCGTCGATGCGCGCAGCTGGGCCTGCCCCGTCCCGCTGGCCGCCAGGACGCCCCTGCCGATACTGCTCCAGGCCCTGGAACAGGACGATCCACTGCACGTGCGGCTGCCCGGCACCACGACCAATCTCTACGAAGGGCTGACCGGATGCCTGTGACCGGCATGAGGCATGGCCAAACGTGACTCATTCTCATTTGCGGAGTAACATGCCGCGCCTTACGGATTGCCGTCTCCCTGCGGTCCCGCTTTGTGCACTGGCCCATGTCCTCCAACGCCACCACTCTCACCGAGCTGTTGATACGCGAACGCCCGGCGCTGCTGCGCCTGGTGCAGCGCATTCTGGGCAGTGATGGCGGCGCGGAGGATGTGATCCAGTCAATCTGGTTCAAGGCCCGGGGTGTCGACGGCGGCCAGCCGATCAGCAACCCCCGGGCGTACCTGTATCGGCTGGCGGCGAATCTGGCCACCGACCACGGCCGTGAGCGCACGCGACGCACGCGCCTGTTGGCCGAGCATTACCTGTGGGGGCCGGACGAGGTGCTCTCCACCGAAGAGCAGGCGATGGCGCAGGACGAACTGCAGCGCGTGCTGGCGGCGGCCGAACATCTTCCCGAGCCGACCCGCACGATCTTCCGCCTCAACCGCCTGCAGGGCATGACCCAGGTCGAGGTCGCCAAGCGCCAGGGCGTGTCGGTGACGACCGTCGAAAACCACGTGCGCAGCGCCTTGCAGCGCCTGGCCTGGGCGCGCAGCGGGCGCTGAGCGGCACGCATCCGGGCTTGGGGAAGCCCGTTTCCCATCCGTCTTGATCATAATGCCGACCCTTCCGGCCTCTTCTTCGTCCGCGCGCGCCTGCGCACCCACTGCCAGCCATGAGCCCGCACGAACAGCCTCCGATGTCCCGACCCTTGCCACCGTCCGACCCTGCTGCCGTCCAGGCCCGCGCCTGGATTGCCTGGCTGGCCTCCGGTGCGGTCGAGCCCGGGCAGATGCAGGCCTTCGAGCAGTGGCTGGCCGAGCCGGACAACCGGCGCACCTTCGAATACGAACGCCAGCTGTGGCGCAGTCTCGGGCCGCAACCGGCCCCGGCGGTGGTGGCCCGCCGGCCGCCGCGCCGCCTGCGCTGGCCCGCCGTTGGCGCGGCCACGGCCGCCTTGCTGGCGTTGGCCTGGGTGGCGCCGGAGGCCTGGTTGCGGCTGCAGGCCGATCACCGCAGCGGCACGGCCATCCACTCCGTGGTGCTTCCCGATGGCAGCCGCGCCGTGCTTGACGCCGACAGCGCCATCGCCATCCGCTACGACGGGCAGGTGCGGCGCATCGCGCTGCTGCGCGGCCAAGCGTGGTTCCAGGTGACACCCGACGCGGCGCGCCCATTCCAGGTGGATGCGCAGGGCGGGGTGATCGAGGACATTTCAACGGCGTTCGCGGTCGCACGCGAAGGCGACCACGTGGACACCGTCGTGGCGCAGGGCCGGGTCCGGGTCGCAGCGGCCGATCGGGGGGGCTGGACCTATCTGGACGCGGGCCAGCGTGCGCGCTTCGCACCGGGTGGGCGGGTCACACGGCAGGAAGACGTCGCGCTGGACAGGATCGCGGCCTGGCGTGAGGGCGAACTGCTGCTCGACGCAACCGGGGTGGAAGAGGCGGTGCGGCGCATCGCGCGCTATCGGTCCGGGCCCACCTTCGTGCGCGGGGATCTGGCCAGTCTGCCCGCGATCAATGCGGCCTTCCGCATCGACCGGCCGGAGCAGGCCCTGGACGCCCTGGCGGTCAGCGCCGGGTTGAGCGTGACCCGCCTGCCGATGGGCGTGGCGATCGTGGCACCGGCCACCCACCCGTAGCGCGGCGGCCTGCTGCGGAGGCGGCGTGGCGTGCGTCCAGTCGGGGGCGGCGCATTGGTCTTGGGGCAGCGACCTGTTCGTTCGTCTTACCCGGCATAACGTACCCGCCGCCGCCACGTACGTCCGCTGCATCCGCACCTGCGTGCGGATGACCCGCCTCTGCGGCACTGATCTTTCGACAGGTTTTTTCATGCGTACTTCCACCCGCGCGGGGCATCGCCTGCGCCCGTCACGTCTCTGCATCGCCCTGCTCAGCGCCGGCCTGGCCACCGCGCCGGCACTGCCGGCCCTGGCCCAGTCCAGCCCGGCCTCCGCTGCGGCCACGCTGCGTTTCGACATTCCCGCCCAGCCGCTGGCCGACGCGCTGCGCACCTACATGCGGCAATCCGGTGTCCAGGTCGCCTATCCGGCAACACTGGCCGAAGGCCTGACCTCCACGGCGGTGGCCGGGCAGATGGATGCACCGTCGGCCTTGCTGCGCCTGCTGCAGGGCAGTGGGTTGAACATGCGCCAGGTCGGGCCGGAAGCGGTAACGCTGGAGCGCGCACGGGTGGCCGGCAACGACGACGGCCTGATCGTCACCGATGCGCTCAGCGTGGCAGGTGATCGCATCGAGGGCGGCAGCGACGCCGAGCGCGCGCTGGACGTGTACCGTACCGCCGGTTCCAGCGCCTACATCGACCGCACCACCATCGAGCGCTTTCGCGGCACCTCCACCTCGGACATCGTCAAGGGCGTGGCCGGTGTGACCGCCGGCGATCCGCGCACCGCCAACGCGCTGGACGTGAACATCCGCGGCATCCAGGGCCAGAGCCGCATTCCGGTGATCATCGACGGCGGGCAGTCGACCATGGATACCTACCGGGGTTACGCAGGCCAGTCGCAACGCACCTATCTGGATCCGGACCTGATCTCCAACATCACCATCACCAAGGGGCCGAGCCTGGGCGTCAACGCTTCCGGCGGCATCGGCGGCGTGGTGGAGATGGAAACGCTGAAGATCGAGGACGTGCTGCGCGATGGCCGTGACGCCGGGCTGCGCGTGCGCACCGGCATGGCCAATGCCAGCGCCAACAACGTGCCCGCCTACGACGCCGCACCGCGCACCGACCGCAGCGCGCTGGGCAGCCAGTTCTTCAACATCGCCACCGCCAAGCATTGGGATCGCTTCGACCTGGTCGCCGCCTACGCATGGCGGGAGAACGGCAACTACTTCTCGGGCAAGCACGGCTACGACGACTTCCCACAGACCCGACGCACGCTGGCACCGTTGAATCCGCCGGATACCGAAGTGTTCAACACCTCAGCGCGCTCGGAGTCCTTCCTGCTCAAAGGCACCTGGCGCATCGACGATGAGCAGACGCTGGAAGCGGGCTACCGCCGTTATGAAGGCACCGCCGGCGAGATCATGGCCTCGCAGATCATCCGCGTGGACCGCGACCGCGTGCCGCAGTGGGACCCGGGCCATGTCGACATGGATGCCTACAACCTGCGCTACCGCTTCAACCCGGACAACGAGCGGATCGATCTGAAGGCCAACCTCTGGTACACCGACGCCGACAGCCTGATGTACAACGGCCTGACCGGCATCACCCCGTGGTACTTCGATCGCCGCACCGAGTGGTACGACGGCCCCTCGTTCAACACCGACCCGGGCTACAAGGATGCCTACCGCAATGAGCTGACCCAGACCCGGCTCGGTTTCGATGTGGGCAACACCACGCATCTGGACGGTCGCGCCGGGTTGTTCACGCTGGACTACGGCCTGTCCTTCAGCGACGAGGATGTCGGCCCGGGCCCGCACTCGCCGGTCATGCACGACGACCTGGTCAACAACCGCTTCCTGCGCAACGCCGAGCGCAAGGAATACAGCGCGGTGGCCTCGGTCAAATGGCAGCCGGACGAGCATTGGGAAGTGGTGGTCGGTGGCCGCTACAACCGCGTCAACGTGCACGACCGCAATCGCCTGGCCACGCCGGAAACGTATGGGGTGATCGGTCAGTACCGCTACACCCAGCTGCTGGACGGCAACCCCGATCTGCCGGCATGGCGCGCCAAGCGCATCGCCATGCTCAACTGGTATCCGGATGCCAACGGCCAGTTCACCGAAGCCTCGCTGCTGGCATCACCGTATGAGAAGGGCACGGTGGCTGACATCACCGGCTGGAACTTCTACGACGCCGATGATGCCGAAGATCTGAGCGTGCCGGTCAGCTGGACCTGGTCGCAGCCGATCCGTCGGCGCGACAGCGCCTTCATGCCCAGTGCCAGCGTCGCCTACCGTTTCGACGAAGACACGATGGTGTACGTGAAGTACGCCGAGGGCGTGAAGCTGCCGAGCCTGTTCGAGACCACGCTGGGCCTGTTCACCGCGGCCAAGCCGACCGGTGAGCTCAAGCCGGAACGGGCAGGGACCTGGGAAGTGGGTGCAAGCACGGTGCGCCACAGCCTGTTCACCGAGGGCGACCAGGCCGGCTTCAAGCTGGCCTACTTCAACACGCGCATCGCTGATCTGATCACCCGCGACTACCGCACCCTGTCGGCCGGGCTGATCCGCAACGTGGACCGCTTCAAGGTCTCCGGCGTGGAGTTCCAGTCCAGCTATGACAGCGGCATGGTGTTCGCCGATCTGTCCGCGCACTACTACATTCAGGCCAAGACCTGCGCGCCGGACATCGCCGCCGAGCGTCGTGCCTACGGCATCCAGCGGAAGATCGAGGAACTGAAGAACACGCCGGACTGCGTGGATGGTGGCTTCGAAGGGTCCTACAGCAACACCCAGAACCCGCCGCGCTACAACGTCAACCTGACCCTGGGCTCGCGCCTGTTCGACCAGCGCCTGAGCTTCGGCACCCGGGTGATCCACAACGCCGGCCCGATCAGCACGCTGGACAAGGAATGGAACGTGGGCCTGTCGGCGATCCAGCAGCTGTACCGCCCGGCGACCATCGTGGATCTGTTCGCCAGCTGGCAGGCCAGCGAGCAGTTCGCGGTCGACCTCAACGTAGACAACCTGACCGACCGCTACTATCTCGATCCGCTGGCGCTGGGCGTGATGCCCGCACCGGGCCGGACGGTGCGGATGGCGCTGACCTACCGCTACTGATATCTGGACACGACAGGGGCTGGCATGGCCGGCCCCTGTCGTGCATCCAGCCTGCCCATCCGGGGCCGGCCGGCATCAGATGCCCGTAATCGCTCAGCCGGCGTTGGCCTGCGCGGTCGCATCGGCGTGCAGGGCTTCGCTGAGCTCATCGACCACGATCGCCCACTCGGCATCCGAGCGCAGCTGTTCGGTCAGGAACTGGCGCTGCCCGTCGTTCCAGTACGGCGCTTCGATCAGGCGGATATCGTTGGAGAGCTGGTGGTCGCGGATGAAGGCGGCGATCGCCTCCTCGCTGGCCTCCAGCCCGAGCTGCAGGAACAGATTGGTCATGCGCGGTTCGGTGGTGATCATCGTGTCATTCCAGTGGCAGGGCGTGGCCCGTATTATCGGGGCAAGGCCGTGACGGTGGCATGTGACGGCCGCAACGCTCCCCACGCGACAATGGGCTTGGGGTTGCAGCCGTGACAGACGTCTTCAACAGAGAACCGCGCCCCACTTCCCCATCCAAGCAGTGCCATGATCGTCATCGATACTCCCCAAGCCACCCGCAGCCAACGCCTCAAGGCCGCCACCCGTGACAGCCACGGCGCGCTGGACAAGCGCATCATGGCCGGCGACATCTTCGCCAGCCGCGACCTGTTCGCGAAATTCGTGCGCGTGCAGTTCCGCTTTCACCGCGACATCGACGCGCTGTATGGCAACCCCGCGCTGGACGCGCTGCTGCCTGACCTGGACGAGCGCCGCCGGCTGCCGCTGATCGCCCGCGACCTGGCCGATCTGGAACAGACCCTGCCACTGCCGGCATCCGCCGGCCTGGATGGCGACCTGCCGCTGCCGGCCGCGCTCGGCTGGCTGTATGTGGCCGAAGGCTCCAACCTGGGGGGCACCGTGTTGTACAAGATGGCCGCCAGGCTCGGCCTGGACAGTGACTTCGGCGCGCGCCACCTGGCCGCACATCCCGATGGCGCGGCCCGCCATTGGCGCGCGTTCACCGCCGCGCTCGACGGCGTCGCGCTCACCCAGGCGCAGGAACAACAGGTGATCGATGCCGCCGATGCCGCTTTCCGCAGCGTGCACGGTCATGTCGAGGAAGAATTCGCATGAGCACCGCTCGGCACAGCTCCGCCGTGCCGGACCGCCACGGCCACCCGTGATGCGCTGGCTCTGGTTCGGCCTGGGCTGGATCATGGTGGCGCTGGGCGTCATCGGCGCCCTGCTGCCGGTGATGCCCACCACCATCTTTCTGATCCTGGCCGTCGGCTGCTTCGCGCGCAGCTCGCCGAAGTTCGAGCGTCGGCTGCTCGAGCATCCTCGTTACGGCCCACCGCTGCGCCTGTGGCGCGAGCAGGGCGCGATCAGCCGCAAGGGCAAGGCCTTTGCCGGCGCCGGCATGGCGTTCGGCTTCGTCATGTTCTGCTGGGGCGCGCATCCGTCCTGGCCGCTGCTGCTCGGCGTCGGCCTGTTCTTCGCCGCCAGCGCGGCCTATGTGCTGTCACGGCCCGCGCCGCGGCCATCGGCCACGCCGGATCGCCCGTCGGAGCGCTGAACGTGCTGTCCGCCCCGCACTGATTTCCACCGCTTCGCCCCCGATATTCCTCCCCCCTTTGCCTGCCTCCGGCCCTGTCACGCGCCGCGATGCCCTGACCGACGACTCCGCCCATGACCCTGCCCATCGCTCTTCCTGCCACCGTGGCGGCGCTGCCGCATGACCTGACTCCCTGGGGCATGTACCAGGCCGCCGATGGCGTGGTGCAGGCCGTGATGATCGGGCTGGCGCTCGCCTCGATCGCCACCTGGACCGTGCTGGTCGCCAAGACCTGGGAGCTGGCGCGGCAGCGCACGACGTTGCGCGCGGCCCGTGCGCTGCTGCTGCAGGCCGCGCACCTGCCGGCGCCGCAGACGCAGCCGTTGCTGGACGAGGGCGTCGCGCATGCGTTGATCGATGCCGCCCGCACCGAGCTGCGCCTCTCGCATGACGCGCATGATCCGGTCGGGATCAAGGAGCGCGTCGCGTCGCGCCTGGAACGCATCGAACTGGCGCATGCGCGCCAGCTGCGCACCGGCGTGGGCCTGCTCGCCAGCATCGGCGCGATCGCGCCGTTCGTCGGCCTGTTCGGCACGGTCTGGGGAATCATGAACAGTTTCATCGGCATCGCCCATGCCAACACCACCAATCTTGCCGTCGTCGCACCGGGCATCGCCGAGGCGCTGCTTGCCACCGCACTGGGCCTGGTCGCGGCGATTCCCGCCGTGGTGATCTACAACCACTTCACCCGCGTGCTGGCCGGTATCCGCGGCCTGCTGGGGGATCTGTCCGCGGGCGTGCAGCAACTGGTCTCGCGCGATCTGGACCGGCTTGGCAAGGCGCCGGCCGTGCACGACGCGCGCTGAGGACCGGCCATGCCCATCAAGACCGCCCGCCACGACGACGACGCGCTGGAAGAAAGCCACGAGATCAATGTCACGCCCTTCATCGACGTCATGCTGGTGCTGCTGATCATCTTCATGGTCGCCGCGCCGCTGGCCACCGTGGACACGCCGGTGGACCTGCCGGCCAGCACTGCGCAGCCGCAGCCACGCGATGGCGAACCGGTGTTCCTCTCGGTGCAGGCCGATCTGTCACTGAGCATCAACGACGTGCCGGTGGGCCGTGATGGCCTGAAAGCTGCGCTGGAGCGGCTGACTGCCGGTGACCACGAGCAGCGCATCTACCTGCGCGCCGACCAGGCGGTGCCCTATGGCGATCTGATGCGGACCATGAATGCCCTGCGCACGGCGGGGTATCGCAGGATCGCGCTGGTCGGGCTGGAGCAGCGCCGCGAATGAGCCGCGACCCCGCCGCGACGCTGCGCTGGGTGGGCAGCCTGGCCCTCGTGTTGGCCGTGCATGGCGCGCTGATCGGCGGCGCGCTGTGGTGGCAGCACCGTGCGCCGGTGCTGGCCAGCGACACGCCCGTGGAAGCGGTGATGGTGGAGCTGGCGCCGGTGCCTGAGGCGCCGTCCGCGCCACCGAAGGAGATGCCGCCCGGGCCGCTGCAGCACGAACAGCATCGGCCCGAGCCCACGCCGGTGCCAAAGATCGACCTGCCGCCGGCCGACACCCCGGACGCGCAGGACGTGCTGCGTCGGCAGACGCCGCGCGAAGAGGAGCCGACCGACCCGCACAACGTCGATCAGACGCTGGCACCGCCGGATGTCTCCGCACGCCCGTCCGAACGCTACGCTGCCACGCAGACCGTGGCCGGCCACCAGGGCAACGCGGCGGTCACCTGGCAGGGGCTGCTGCTCGGCCATCTGGAACAGTACCGCCGCTATCCGCGCCAGGCCGAGCGCCTGCGCCAGCAGGGCGTGGCCTATGTGCGCTTCTCGGTGGACCGCCAGGGCAACGCCTCCAACATCCGCCTGGGCCAGAGCAGCGGCCATCCGCTGCTGGATGAGGAAACCCTGGCCACGGTGCGCCGCGGCAGCCCGCTGCCGCCGCCGCCCGCCGAGGTGGCCGGTGATCCGGTGGAGGTGATGGTACCGGTGACGTTCTTCATCCGGCGGCGGTGAGGCGCGGCAGGAGAACACCCCTTGGGCGCGCCGGCCAACGAGGCCAGCGCGCCCGTTCTGCCTCAGAGCAGTGGCACCAGCAGCAGTGCCACGATGTTGATGATCTTGATCAGCGGGTTGATCGCCGGGCCGGCCGTGTCCTTGTACGGATCACCGACGGTATCGCCGGTCACCGCGGCCTTGTGCGCCTCACTGCCCTTGCCGCCGAAATGGCCATCTTCGATGTACTTCTTGGCGTTGTCCCAGGCGCCGCCGCCGGTGGTCATCGAGATCGCCACGAACAGGCCGGTGACGATGGTGCCGATCAGCAGGCCACCGAGCGCACGCGGCCCGAGCAGCAGGCCGACCACCACCGGCACGGCGACCGGCAACAGCGAGGGGATGATCATTTCGCGGATCGCCGAGCGGGTCAGCATGTCCACCGCGCGGTCGTACTGCGGTTTGCCGGTGCCTTCCATGATCCCGGGAATCTCGCGGAACTGGCGGCGCACTTCCTCCACCACCGCACCCGCCGCGCGACCCACCGCTTCCATCGCCATCGCACCGAACAGGTAGGGGATCAGGCCACCGATCAGCAGGCCGATGATCACTTCATGGTTGGACAGATCGAAGGCGAAGGTCTCGCCGGGATTGGCGGCCTGCAGGTTATGCGTGTAATCAGCGAAAAGCACCAGTGCGGCCAGGGCCGCTGAGCCGATGGCGTAGCCCTTGGTCACCGCCTTGGTGGTGTTGCCGACCGCATCCAGCGGGTCGGTGATGTCGCGGATCTCCGGCGGCAGTTCGGCCATCTCGGCGATACCGCCGGCGTTGTCGGTGATCGGGCCGTAGGCATCGAGTGCGACGATCATCCCGGCCATCGAGAGCATCGCCGTGGCGGCGATGGCGATGCCGTACAGGCCGCCGAAATAGTGTGCCAGCCAGATCGCCACGCACACCGCGATCACCGGCAGGGCGGTGGACTTCATCGAGACACCGAGCCCGGCGATGATGTTGGTGCCATGCCCGGTGGTGGAGGCCTGCGCCACGTGCTGCACCGGTTTGTACTGGGTGCCGGTGTAGTACTCGGTGATCCACACGATCAACCCGGTCAGCACCAGCCCGATCAACGCGCAGAAATACAGGTTCAGCGCGCCATGCGCGTTGTCCGGCATCAACTGCGTGGTGATCGGGTAGAACGCGATCGCCGCCAGCACCCCGGATACGATCACGCCCTTGTACAGCGCCCCCATGATCGAGCCGCCCGGTTTCACTTTGACGAACAGCGCGCCCACGATCGAGGCGATGATCGAGACACCGCCCAGCACCAGCGGATACAGCACCGCATTGGCACCGGCCTCGGCGATCATCAGGTTGCCGAGCAGCATCGTGGCGATCACGGTGACGGCGTAGGTTTCGAACAGGTCCGCCGCCATGCCGGCGCAGTCGCCGACGTTGTCACCCACGTTGTCGGCGATCACCGCCGGGTTGCGCGGGTCGTCCTCGGGAATGCCGGCTTCGACCTTGCCGACCAGGTCCGCGCCGACGTCGGCGCCCTTGGTGAAGATGCCGCCGCCCAGCCGCGCGAAGATCGAGATCAGCGACGAACCGAACGCCAGCCCGACCAGCGCGTGCAGCGTCTGCGCGACATCCAGCCCGAGCTTCAACAGCAGCGCGTAGTACCCGGCCACGCCCAGCAGGCCCAGCCCGACCACCAGCATGCCGGTGATCGCACCGCCGCGGAAGGCCACGTCCATGGCCGCGCTCAGGCCGTTGCGGGCCGCCTCGGCGGTGCGCACGTTGGCGCGGACGGAGACGTTCATGCCGATGTAGCCGGCCGCGCCGGAGAGCACGGCGCCGATCGCGAAGCCGATCGCGGTGTACCAGCTGAGGAAGATGCCGACCAGCACGAACAGCACGGCACCGGCGATGGCGATGGTCAGGTATTGGCGGTTGAGGTAGGCGCGCGCGCCTTCCTGGATGGCGGCGGCGATTTCCTGCATGCGCGCATTGCCAGCCGGCTGCCGGAGGATCCAGCGTGCCGACACGATGCCGTAGAGAATCGCGAGGATGGCGCAGAACAGCGCCAGAGAAAGCCCATAACGTTCCAGCATGTCCCCTCCCGGGTGATGGAATGACATCCAGTGAACGGATGAACTTCTCCACACGGGGGCACAACGGGCTGCAACCATGAACCAACCCGTTCAGACCGTGCCCGGTCGTCAAGCGTGTGGCGGTGTTCAGCAATCCCTGGTGGCCCGAGTATGCGGGCAAATCCTCGATGCAAGCCAGCAAGGATTACAAACCGCATGCGTGAGGCCGAACTGTCAGTGACATGGGTAGCGCCGACCAGTGGCATGGGTAGTGCCGGCCGCTGGCCGGCAACCACGCAGATCCGGACGACGGGCCGCCTTTGCCACGCCGTTCAGCCACCCACTGGCAGCCTCGGCCCATTCCCCCGCCGTTGGAGTCCTGCCATGTCCCCCCGTCATCTGTTGTGGCTGGCCCTGTTGCCCGCCGTGTCCTCTTTCGCCGCCGAGACCCCCGAACTGCAGCGCGCTGCGGGCACCCCGCAGGCGGTGGGCGCGGCCCACACCCTGCGCCAGATCCCCGAAGCCTGTGCACGGCTGGAAGGCGTGTTCACGGGCGAGGCCGCGCAGCCGTACAAGTTCGCCGTGGTCCGCACCAGCGAGCAGTGCCAGCCGCGCGCCCGCTTTGTGGACTACGACAAGGCGCAGCCCAGCGAGGCCAAGGGCTGGAAACTCAATGATGTGATCCGTGTGCCGAATGCGGGCTGCCCGGCCCAGCAGGCGGTGGTGCGCGTGTGGCGCATGCCGGTCACCACCACGCCCGAACGCGATGGCCAGGGCCAGTCGCGCATCTACCTGGAAGACGCCAAGAAGCAGGCCGCCGCCGGCAAGATCGCGCAGGTGCCGATGTTCGCCGCGCAGATGAAGGTCGAGGGCAAGGCCTGCAACTGACCTGACCACGCACCGGTAGTGCGGCCGCTGGCCGGCTTCCCGGACGCTGCCGGGGACACCGCGGTGCCGGCCAGCGGCCGGCACCGACGGATTGCTCATGCTTCGAAGGCAGGCAGCTTCTTCTTCACCGCCACGTTCTTCAGCGTCACGTACTTCGGCAGCCCATCAGGCCCGTAGGGCAACGGGGCTTCCCCCTTGATCAGCGGGGCGAGATAGGCGCGTGCCTTGTCGGTGATGCCGAAGCCATCGCGGCGGATGAAGCCGGCCGGCATCTTCTTCTCGTGGTTGGCCACCTTGTGCAGCGGGGCGGCCTCGATTTTCCAGCGATAGGGTTTATCGCTGGTGCGCACGATCACCGGCATCACCGCGTTCTGGCCCTTCAACGCGAACTGCACCGCCGCCTTGCCCACCGCCTGTGCCTGCTCCCAGTCCGTTTTGGAGGCCAGATGGCGCGCCGAGCGCTGCAGGTAGTCGGGCAGGGTCCAGTGGACCTTGTAGCCCAGTCCATCCTTGACCCGGGCCGCCAGCTGCGAGGCCACGCCGCCGAGCTGGGTATGCCCGAACGAATCGGTGCCACCGCCCGCATCGGCGACGAAACGGCCATCGGCCGTCTGGATGCCCTCGGAGGCCACCACCACGCAGTAACCCACGCGCTCGACCACCTGTTTCACTTTGGCCAGGAACGCGTCCTCGTCGTAGGCGCGCTCGGGCAGCAGGATGATGTGCGGGGCGTCATCGGCGCCCTGGCCGGCCAGGCCCGCGGCCGCCGCAAGCCAGCCGGCATGGCGGCCCATCGCTTCGTACACGAACACCTTGGTCGAGGTCTCGGCCATCGCGGCCACGTCCAGCGCCGCTTCGCGCACCGAGACGGCCGTGTACTTGGCCGCCGAGCCGAAGCCCGGGCAGGTATCGGTCACGGCCAGATCGTTGTCGATGGTCTTGGGCACGCCGATGCAGGTCAGGTCGTAGTCGAAGGCCTTGGCCAGCTGGGAAACCTTCCAGGCGGTATCGGCCGAATCGTTGCCGCCGTTGTAGAGGAACCAGCGCACATCGTGCGCGCGCAGCACCTGGAGCAGCCGCTCGTACCTGCCGCGGTCGGCCTCCAGCGATTTGAGCTTGTAGCGGCACGAGCCGAACGCGCCGCCGGGGGTATGGGCGAGGGCGGCGATCGCGGCAGCGGTTTCCTTCGAGGTGTCGATCAGGTCCTCGCGGAGCGCGCCGAGAATGCCGTTGCGTGCGGCCAAGACCTTGATCCCTTTGGCCCTTGCCGTGCTGATGACCGCCGAGGCCGTGGCATTGATGACGGCGGTGACGCCGCCTGACTGGGCGTAGAGCAGGGTACCGTTGGGCATGGTGCGACCTTGGTCTGGGGGAAGGACATTGCAGAGACATTACCGGTATGGGGTAAAGTGCGCGTATTGCGGTGCAGCGTGATTGTGGACAATCCCGGGGCGCGCGCCCTTCCATTTTCTTACCACGTTGGAGTCAGGTTGATGCGATTGGTTCTGTTGGGACCGCCCGGTTCGGGCAAGGGGACGCAGGCGACGCGCCTGAAGGAACATCTTTCGATTGCGCACATTTCCACCGGCGACCTGCTGCGTGCCGAAGTGGCGGCGGGGACCGAGCTGGGCAAGCAGGCCAAGGCCGTGATGGATGCCGGCAACCTGGTGTCCGATGACATCCTGCTGGGCATGCTCGAGTCGCGCCTGGGCCAGGACGATGTGGCCAAGGGCTTCATCCTGGATGGTTACCCGCGCAACGTGGCCCAGGCCAATGCGCTGGACAGCCTGCTGGCCAAGATCGGCCAGCCGCTGGATGCGGTCGTGCAGCTGGACGTGCCGACCGAACTGCTGGTCGAGCGCATCGCCGGCCGCGCCGCCGAGCAGGGCCGTGCCGATGACAACCCCGAATCGGTGCGTCAGCGCCTGCAGGTCTACAACGACCAGACCGCGCCCGTGGTGGATTTCTATGCCGGCCGTGGCACGCTCGCACGCGTTGATGGCGTGGGTGAACTGAACGACGTGGAAGCGCGCATCCGCGCCGCGATCCAGGCCTGATCCGGTCGGTGCCGCTACGGCGGCACCGCACGGGCAGTGCGCTGCCCAGTGCCTGAAACACACACGCCCGGCCCCCGAAGGGACCAGGCGTGTGGTTTGAAGGTGCCAGCGAGCGGGCTTGCTCAGAGCCCCGCAGCATGAGCCCCCCTGGGGATGGCCTCTTGGGGAGTAGGACCAATGGGGTGCTGCGGCTGGCCCATGGAATTGTGTCCGTCTTCACAGTACGGCGCTATCGGGATTTCCCTGACACCGTGATGGACTTCTCTGATACTCGACTAGGAGTTATCTGACGGCGATGTCCATCGACGGTGATGATCGGCGACAATCGCAGGCATGAGCACGATCCACATTCTTGGTATTGCAGGCACTTTCATGGGCGGCGTGGCCGCGCTGGCACGCGAGAAGGGCCATACGGTCCGCGGCAGCGACCAGGCGATCTACCCGCCGATGTCCACCCAGCTCGAACGCCTGGGCATCGCCCTGGATCCGGGCTACCGCGCCGACAGCGTGGCACCGGACTGCGACGAGGTGGTGATCGGCAATGCGCTCTCGCGCGGCAACCCTGCCGTGGAAGCCGTGCTGGATGCAGGCCAGCGCTATATCTCCGGGGCCCAGTGGCTGTCCGAGCAGGTGCTGCCGGGCCGCGACACCCTGGCTGTGGCCGGCACGCACGGCAAGACCACCACCACCACCATCCTGACCTGGCTGCTGCACAGCGCCGGGCGTGAGCCGGGCTTTCTGATCGGCGGCGTGGCGGAGGATTTCGGCGTGTCCGCGCGCATCGGCAGCGGCCGCGAGTTCGTGGTCGAAGCCGACGAGTACGACACCGCGTTCTTCGACAAGCGCAGCAAGTTCGTGCACTACCGGCCGCTGGTGGCGATCCTCAACAACCTCGAATACGACCACGCCGACATCTTCCCGGACGTGGCCGCGATCCAGCGCCAGTTCCATCACCTGATCCGCACCGTGCCCGCGCGCGGGCGCCTGATCGTCAACGGCGAAGATGCCTATCTCGCCGAGGTGCTGGCGATGGGGTGCTGGACGCCGGTGGAGCGCTTCGGTTTCGATCCTGCGCTGGAATGGCACGCCGAACTGGTGGAGGCCGACGGCAGCGTGTTCGTGGTGCACCATCGCGGCGAGCGCATCGGTGAAGTGCGCTGGTCGCTGCTCGGCCGGCACAACGTGCTCAACGGGCTCGCGGCGCTGGCCGCCGCGCATGCGGTAGGTGTCGAACTGGCCACGGTGATGCCGGCGCTGGCCGCGTTCCGCAGCGTCAAGCGCCGGCTGGAAGTGATCGGCCAGGCGCGCGATGTCACCGTCTACGATGACTTCGCGCATCACCCCACCGCGATCCGCACCACCCTCGAGGGCCTGCGTGCGAGGGTTGGTGAAGCCCGCATCGTGGTGGCGATGGAACCGCGCAGCAATTCCATGCGGCTGGGCGCGCATGCGCAGGCGCTGGCGCCGTCGCTGGACGGTGCCGATGCCGTGGTGTTCCTGCACCGCCCGGAGTTGGCCTGGGATGCGGCCGGCGTGATCGCCGCCGTGCGAGGCGACGCGTATGCCGTGCCGGATACCGATGCGCTGCTGTCGCGCCTGGACGCGATCGCCATGCCCGGCGACCACGTGGTGTTCATGTCCAATGGTGGCTTCGACGGCGCGCCGCGGCGCTTCCTGGCACAGCTGCAGCCGTCCTGAGCGAGCCTGGCCATGACCGACACCGCGTCACTGCCCCTGTTCCCGCTGCACACCGTGCTGCTGCCCGGCGCCGCGCTGGGCCTGCGCGTGTTCGAGCGGCGCTACCTGGACATGCTGCGCGAATGCAGCCGCGCCGGTACCGCGTTCGGTGTCTGCATGATCCTGGACGGTGAGGAAACCGGCGCCCCTGCGGTGCCGGCCGCCTACGGCGTGGAGGCGCGGATCGAGGATTTCGACGTGGGCGCCGATGGCGTGCTGGTGCTGCGCCTGCGTGGCCAGCGTCGCTTCCATGTCGATCGCACGCGCGTGCGCGACAATGGGCTGATCATTGCCGAGGTGACCTGGTGTGCGGCCGACAGCGACGATGAGCTGCAGCCCGAACATGCCCTGATGGCGACCGTGCTTGAGCACATCATCGAACAGGCCGGTGCCGCGTTTGCTCCGGTCAGCCCGGCGCAGATGGAGCAGGCCAGCTGGGTCGGCTGGCGCCTGGCGGAGCTGCTGCCCCTGCAGGATGCGCAGCGCCTGCAGCTGCTGCAGCACGATGACCCGCACCAGCGCCTGCAGGCGTTGCTGGACTGGATGCCGTAACGCGGGGCGAGGCCCCGCTGCACGAACGGCCGGGATGATCCCGGCGCTGCCTCATTCGGCCGCGGGCATGCGCACGCGCAGCACCGGCATCTGCGTATCCGGATGGGTGTCGACCTGCTGTGGCAGGCCATCCAGTGCCTGGCGCACCGCATTGAGCGAGGGGTCGATGCCACGCATCGGGCGCCACATCCCGATCAGATTGAAGTGCTGCTGGTAGTGCAGGGTCTGTGCACTGCCGAGCCACAACGGCTCATCCACCGGCGCTGACAGACGCGCCGGTGCCGGCCACAGGCGCAACGCGAACATCTCGTTGGGCGCATTGCCGGCGCGCAGCATCAGCAGCGATTCGACCTGCGTGTCCAGGGTGGCTGGCAGGACCGGCACCTTGTCCTTGTCCGATGACTTGTCGAGCATCAACAGCGCCTGCTCCCAGCCGGCCTGCGGCTGAACGCGCCAGCCCTGGCTTTCCAGGCGGCGCTGCAGCGGTGCCAGCGGGCCGGCCACCTGCACATCCAGCGGCCAGCGCTGGTCATCATCGAATTCATTGCGGCGCGAGGGCAGGTGCTGCCACTCGGTCGTCCACCAGGCCTGGGCATCCAGCGGCGCCGGGCTCGGCTGCGCCGGTTCGAAGCGCGCCAGTTTCACCGGGATGTTGCGCGGGGCGTACCAGAGCGCGGCCACGGCGAAGGTACCGTAGAACAGCCACGCCACCGGCTTGACCCAGAACGAGCGGTTGAAGCGGCGGCGGTACGCAATGCCGAGCACCAGCAGCCAGAACAGGCCGAACAGCATGCCGCCGATCACATCGCTCAGCCAATGGGCGCCGAGGTAGATGCGGGCGAAGCCGATCAGGCTGACGATGATGCCCGACAGCAGGTACGGCCACACGCGGGTGCGGCCGGGCAGTTCGCGCGCGATCAGCACGGCGAAGAAGCCGAAGGTGATCGTGGCCATCGTTACCGAGACCGACGGGAAGCCGAAGCCGCTGCTCGCATCCGGCGGCCGGACCACATCCACGGTTGCGCCGAGCAGCTTGCACAGGGCCAGGCCGAAGGCCAGCGCGGCCAGCCAGTGACCGGCCGCCATCCAGCGCCGGCGCCAGACCAGGTAGCCCATGCCGGCGGCCGTGGCCGGCAACAGGACCTGCCAGGCGCCCAGCGAGGCCAGCGCGGCCATCGGGTAATCGGCCAGCGGATTGCGCAGCGCCAGCATGGCGTGGTGCACGGCCAGATCGACCCGCAGCGGTTCGCCATGCGCGACCACCGCCATCAACAGGGCGAACCAGCCCCAGCCAAGCAGCAGCAGCATCACCGCCAGCATCGCCAGCGGCACCGATTCACGCCGCTGGGGATCGAACACCGCCACCGAGTAACGGCCCAGCGTTGGATGGCGCTGCGACCAGTTCAACAGCATGGCCAGCCAGCTGTCCATGCGCGAGGCCGACCAGCGGTAGCCGTACAGCACGATCGCCCAGACCAGGCCCATGATCACGCCGAGCAGGCCCAGCACCATCACCAGCCGGCCTGCAACGGCGGCGACCGCGTCATACGCCTCGCCGAGCACCCAGCCGGGGGCCAGGAACAGCACCGCCCAGGACAGGCTGGCGATGCCACTGGCCTGGAAGTAGCGCGAGAGCGGCATCTTCATCATGCCGGCGATGGCCGGCACGAACGGGCGGATCGCACCGACATAGCGCGCCACCAGGATGCTCTTGAACGCGTTGCGGCGGAACATCGTCTCGCCGCGGTCGAGCAGCTGCGGATACTTGCTGAAGGGCCAGAAGCCGCGCAGGCGATCCCCCCAGCGCCGGCCTACCCAGTAGCTGATGCCGTCGCCGGCAAACGCGCCCAGCGCTGCGCAGGCCACCGCGTACGGCCCGGAGATCTGGCCCAGGCCGATGAACACACCCACGGCGAACAGCAGCGGCAACGCGGGCACGATCGCGCCCAGCACGATGACCGCATCGCAGAAGGCAATGAGGAAAATGACCGCACCGGCAAGCACGGGGTGAGCTGAGATCCACGCAAGCGTGGCATCGATCCATGACGAGTCCATCGGAGGATTATAGGGGGGGCAAAGTGACTGACTGCCGGCCAGCGGCGGGCAATGTGCGGCATCTGCAGTGAATGAACGCGATCAGCCGCCTAGAATGGCGCCATGACACGCCCTGCCGATCCCGCCCCGACCGCCCTCAAAGCCGACAGCTTCGGCCGCATCCTGCTGATGGAGCAGGACGGCCAGCGCTTCGTGCGCCGTGATCTGGAGGCCACCCCGTGGTGGCTGCGCCTGCCGGCATGGTGGCTGGCCCGGCGCGAGGCGCGCGCGCTGGCGCATCTGGATGGGATGCCCGCCACGCCGCGGTTGCTGGGCTGGAACGGGCGCTGGCTGGACCGCAGCTTCATGGCCGGCGATGCGATGTACCAGCGTCCGCCGCATGGCGACCTGGCCTATTTCCGTGCGGCGCGCCGTCTGCTGCAGCAGGTCCATCGCCACGGCATCGCGCACAACGACCTGGCCAAGGAAGCCAACTGGCTGGTGCGCGAAGACGGCTCGCCGGCCCTGATCGATTTCCAGCTGGCGGTGATCGGCAATCCGCGCTCGCGCTGGATGCGCCTGCTGGCCCGCGAGGACCTGCGCCACCTGCTCAAGCACAAGCGCATGTACTGCCGGCCGTCGCTGACGCCGGTGGAGAAGCGGCTGCTCAAGCGCACCTCGTGGGTGCGTGACCTCTGGTTCCGCACCGGCAAGCCGGTCTACCGCTTCGTCACCCGCAGGATCCTGCACTGGGAAGACAACGAAGGGCAGGGCCCCAAGCCGTAGCAGGGGCCGATGCCTGGCGCTCAGCGCAGGTCGATGATCTGCTTGCCGGTGAAGCGGCGTTGCGCGTCGAACTCGTAGGCGACCCGCAGCATGCCCTCGTCCGCGCAGGCATGGCAGGTGCGCAGCGGCGTGCTGTAGATCAGGCGCAGCCCGCCGTTGGGCAGCGCTTCACTGCCGCTGGCCTCGGCGGGGGCGAACGGTGAGGCGTCCGGGTGCGCATCAAGGAAGGGCTTGACCGTTGCATCGGCGCGCGACATCTCCGGCAGGACATCCGCATCCACATCCACGGTATGCCCGGCACTGTCGACCAGCAGCGTGCCTTCATTGGTATTGGCACGGAACGGGTACTCGATGGTGGCAATGCCCACGCCGTCCTGCTCGCGCCATGCGCTGACGTAGCCGGGATTCCCCTGCGCGCCCAGCTGATGGGCCGCGGCGATCGCCTGCGGGCTGGCCTTGGCCGCCTGCATCGCCTTGGACAGGCAATCATCGGCAACCGGCGCCTGGCCACGGCAGGCGTCCACCTCGCCGTCCCAGATCGCCGCTTCGCTGAAGGGGGAGGTGCCGCCGGCCGTACCGGGAACGGTGGCGGCCGCCTGCACAGGGGCGGTGGACGGGTCGCCGGCGGGCTGGCAGGCAGCCATGGCCAGTACCAGCGCCAGCGCGGTCAGGGGAAGGCGGATCGCCGTCATGTCGCTCATTCCATGCAGAACGTGAACGCCCAGTATCGACGCGGCGCATGAATCCGGTGTGTGCGCCGGGGCGGCATAATGCCGGTTCACTGCAATCGCATCGAAGGAATCCGCGCATGGCCAGTCTGCAAGGCAAGACCCTGTTCATCACCGGCGCCTCGCGCGGCATCGGCCTGGCCATCGCACTGCGTGCTGCACGGGACGGGGCCAACATCGCCATCGCGGCCAAGTCCTCGGTGCCCAATCCCAAGCTGCCCGGCACCATCCACAGCGCAGCGGAGGCGGTCACCGCCGCCGGCGGCCAGGGACTGGCGCTGAAGTGCGACATCCGCGAGGAAGACCAGGTGCGTGCGGCCGTCGCCGCCACCGTGGATACCTTCGGTGGCATCGACATCCTGGTCAACAACGCGAGCGCGATCTGGCTGCGCGGCACGCTGGACACGCCGATGAAACGTTTCGACCTGATGCAGCAGGTCAACGCACGCGGCAGCTTCCTGTGCGCGCAGGCCTGCTTGCCGCACCTGCTGCAGGCACCCAATCCACACATTCTCACCCTCGCGCCGCCGCCAAGCCTGGACCCGAAGTGGTGGGCGCCGCATACCGGCTACACGCTGGCGAAGATGGGCATGAGCTTCGTCACGCTTGGCCTGGCCGCGGAGTTCGGCCCACAGGGCGTGGCGGTCAATGCGTTGTGGCCGCGTACCGTGATCGCCACTGACGCGATCAACATGATTCCCGGCGTGGACATCGGCGGCTGCCGCACGCCTGCCATCCTTGCCGATGCCGCACACGCAGTGCTGACCCGCGAGGCGGCCGGCTTCAGTGGGCAGTTCCTGCTCGATGACGAGGTGCTGGCGCAGGCCGGCATCACCGATCTGAGTGGCTATGCCGTCGATCCGTCGCGTCCGTTGATGCCCGATCTGTTCCTGGATTGACGCGTGCGCGGTGCGCGCCGCGTGCGCGATGACAAACGCTGCACAGGCCGGGCTGCTATGGTGCGGGCCCCAAATCGTATGGACACATGCATGTCATTCCGCACACGGACCGCACCGCTCGCCGCCGCCATCGCCTTGATCAGCCTGCTCGGCGCCTGCAGCAAGGGCCCGGGCAGCGTTGCCGATACCCAGGGCGTGGAAAAGGTGAACGCCTACATCGCCTGCTTCAACGCCGTTGAACAGCCGATCCACGAAGGCTTCCAGCAGTACATCGGCTGGATGCAGGATCCGGAGGCTGGCCCGACCGGCAATGAGAAGCAGGTGCGTGGGCCGGGCACGGTGCTCTCGCATCGCGTGGAAGTGTGCAATGCGCCGATGGTCGCCGCGCTGGCGATGACGCCGGCCGAGCCCGAGCTGGATCCGGCGGCGAGCGCTTACCAGAAGACGTTCGTCGACCTGTACGCCCTGATCGAGCAGGCCGACCGTTACTACAGCCGCGAGGACTACCTGCGCGATGACCATGCCGGGATGCGCAGCCAGCATGCCCCGCTGATGAAGGCCTACATGGCCTTCTTCGACGCAGGCACCGCGCTGGATGCCGCGCTGGAAAAGCGCGAAGACGAACGGCGTGCGGAACAGCTCAAGGAGATTGAAGCTTCCGAAGGCCGCTCGATGGCGTACTACCAGATCAAGATCCTCGGTGATGGCAAGCAGCTCACGCAGCTGCTCAACAGCGAGACGCCCGATCTGGCGGTGGCACGCACCCAGCTCGCGGCGTTCCAGGCGCTGCTGCAGCAGGCGCAGGATGACAAGATCGGCAAGGGCGATGCGATGTGGGGCCACGTGGAGCGCGCCGCCGATGCACTGGCCCGCGATGCCGGCCGCCGCATCGAGCGCGTCGAGTCAAAGAAGCCGTATACCCGCAGCGAGCAGATGCTGATGGAGAGCGGTGGGCGGATCAGCAACCCGCAGGGCTCGGCCGAAGCCTTGCTGGTCAGTTACAACGACCTGGTCGACATGAGCAACCGCCTGGCGCGGACCAGCGGCGCGCGTTGAGTGATCGCGCGGCGGGCTGCGAGGCGGCCCGCCGCACGCATCAGACGTTGAAGACCGGTGGCAGTTTTTCGCCGCAATGGCGGCAATGCACGGCGTCCGGTTCGTGGCCTTCCAGCCCGCAATGCGGGCAGCCGCGCGCATCACGGCGCGCGGCATGCTCGGCATCGCGCATGGTGTTGGCCAGTTCGGCGGTGTAGATGCCGGTCGGCACGGCGATGATGCTGTAGCCGATCAGGATCAGCACCGAGGTGACGAAGCGGCCGAGCACGGTCTGCGGCACGATGTCGCCGAAGCCCACCGTGGCCATGGTCACCACCGCCCAGTACATGCTGCTGGGGATGCTGGTGAAGCCGTGGTTGGGGCCTTCGATCACGTACATCATCGTCCCGGCGATGATGGTGATGGTGATGACCGTGAACAGGAACAGCAGCACCTTGCGGCGGCTGCGCCACAGCGATTCCATCAGCACGCCGCTTTCTTCGATGTAGCGGGTCAGCTTGAGGATCCGGAACACCCGCAGGATGCGCAGCGCGCGCACCACCAGCAGGCTCTGCGCGCCGGGGATGAACAGCGACAGGTAGGTGGGCAGGATCGAGGCCAGATCGATGATGCCCCAGATGCTGAATGCGTAGCGCAGTGGGCGTTTGACCACCACCAGCCGCAGCAGGTACTCGGCGGTGAACACGATCGTGAAGCCCCATTCCAGTACGTACAGCCAGTCGGCGTAGGCCGCATGGAAGCGCTGCACGCTGTCGAACATGACCACCACCACGCTGGCGATGATCGCGTAGACCAGCAGCAGGTCGAAATTGCGCGAGGGCTGGGTGTCGTGGCGGTAGATGATGTCGAACCACTGGCGGCGCCAGCCGGTCTCGGTGGCGGGGTTGAGCTGGGGGGCGGTGAACGGTCGCATGGGCCGCATTGTGCCCCACCGGCCCAAAGCGCGAGAATGGGATCTTTCCTGAGCCCCTGACTGCCATGACCGCCGCTGCCACCGATCCGCTGTTGTCCCTGTCGCATTACTACCTGCCGGTCTACAAACCGCGCCAGGTGGTGCTCGAGCGCGGCCAGGGTGCGCGCGTCTGGGACAACCAGGGCCGCGAGTTCATCGATCTGGCCGCCGGCATCGCCGTGTGCGGCCTGGGCCACAACGATCCGGACCTGAAGGCGGCGCTGATCGAGCAGGCCGGCAAGCTCTGGCACACCAGCAACGTGTTCTACAGCGGGCCGCCGCTGCGCCTGGCCGAGGAGCTGGTCACCGCCTCGCGCTTCGCCGAGCGCGTGTTCCTGTGCAACTCCGGCGCCGAAGCCAATGAGGTGGCGATCAAGCTGGTCCGCAAGTGGGCCTCTTCGCTGGGCCGCCCGGCGCACCAGCGCGTGATCGTGACCTTCCGCGGCAGCTTCCACGGCCGCACGCTGGCCGCGGTCACCGCCACCGCCCAGCCGAAGTACCAGGAAGGCTACGAGCCGCTGCCCGGTGGCTTCCGCTATGTCGACTTCAACGACGAGGTCCAGCTGGAAACCGCGATGGCCGCCGGCGATGTGGCCGCGGTGATGCTCGAGCCGATCCAGGGCGAGGGTGGCGTGATGCCGGCCAAGCCGGGCTTCCTGCAGCGCGTGCGCGAGCTGTGCGACCAGCACAACGCGCTGGTGGTGCTCGATGAGATCCAGGCGGGCATGGGCCGTACCGGCACGTTGTTCGCGCATTGGCAGGACAACATCAAGCCGGACATCGTCACCCTGGCCAAGGCGCTGGGCGGCGGCTTCCCGATCGGCGCGATGCTGGCCGGCCCGAAGGTGGCCGAGGTGATGCAGTTCGGTGCCCACGGCACCACCTTCGGCGGCAACCCGCTGGCCGCGGCCGTCGCGCGCGTGGCGCTGCGCAAGCTGTCCTCGCCGGAGATCGCACACAACGTCAGCCGTCAGTCGCAGGCGCTGCGCGATGGGCTGGGCAGGATCAACGACGAGTTCAAGGTGTTCAGCCAGGTCCGCGGCCGCGGCCTGATGCTGGGCGCGGTGCTGGACAAGGATTTTGCCGGCCAGGCCGGTCCCATCCTCGACCACGCCGCCGAACACGGCCTGCTGACCCTGCAGGCCGGCCCGGACGTGCTGCGTTTCGTGCCGTCGCTGAACATCACCGATGAAGAAATCGCCGAAGGCCTCAAGCGCCTGCGCGCGGCGGTGCAGTCCTTCATCGCCACGCGATAACCAACAGCGGTAGAGCCGACCGTTGGTCGGCTCTACGCCAGGGCGCACCGCTTCAACACCTTGCCGATGCTGCGACTGTCGGTGGCGGTTTCCGCCCGCAATCCTGCCTGACGCGCACCGCGCACGTTGGTGAACAGGTCATCGACGAACAGCGTGCGCCCGGCGCGTGCGCCCAACAGCGCCATCGCCTGCACGAATACGGCCGGGTCCGGCTTGCGAGCGCCCAGCGCGCCGCTGCACAGGATGCGCCCGCGCAGCGCTGCGGCCAGGGTGGGCAGGATGCGCGGGATGGTGTCCACCATCAGCGCGCCGTTGTTGGTCAGGATCGCGATCGGCATGCGGCGTGCAACCTGTTCGATGCGTTCGATGACCCCGGCCTGTGGCATGGACGCGGCGATGCGGGCGTCCTGCCACTGCGTGATGCTCACCGTGCTGCCCAACGCCGCGCCCAACTGTTGCAGGTACAGCGTGCTGTCCAGGCCGGCGTCATGCTGCTGCTCCAGGCCGCTATCGAACAGGGCGGCGTGCACCTGTGCGACGCTGCAGCCGGTGCTGGCGGCCAGGTGACGCACGCGCAAATGCCGCGCATGGCGCACCAGCACGCCATCGAAATCCAGCAGCAGCCCCTCCACGGCATCGGTCATCGCGCACTCTTGTCCGGGTCCAACGCTGACCGTACCGCAGTCGGGGCGCTTGCTGCGACATCGCGTCGCAGGCCGGGCGTGGGCACGGACTCTAGAATCGCGTGGACTGTTCGATGGAGATCGCCGTGAAACTGCTTGCCCCCGTGTTGCTTGCCGGCCTGATGCTGGCCCCGGCCGCCCATGCGCGCGTCTGCGCGATCGCCATCGACAGCACCGACCAGATGAGCTTCAGCCAGAAGGAGATCAAGGTTGCGGCGGACTGCACCCAGGTGAAGCTGACCCTGCGCCACACCGGCAAGCTTGCCGCGACCGCGATGGGCCACAACTGGGTGCTGACCCGCACCGCGGATTACCAGCCGGTGGCGATGGCCGGCATGCGCACGACCCTGGCCGACAGCTACCTGCCCAAGGGCGATGCGCGTGTGCTGGCGCATACCCCGGTGATCGGGGGCGGGCAGACCACCAGCGTCACCTTCTCGACCGCGAAGCTGGCCAAGGGCGGCGACTACACGTTCTTCTGCTCGTTCCCGGGGCACTTCGCGATGATGAAAGGCCGTTTTCTGTTCGGCTGAGCGCCGATGCCGGCCGGTGGACGGCGTGACGACCAACGGTCGTCACCTACCGCCTCCCATCAGCCTTTGACGAGCTTGAAGGCTTCGCGCGCGGCCTCGATGGTCGCATCGATGATGCTGTCGTCGTGGGCGCTGGACAGGAAGCCGGCCTCGTAGGCCGAGGGGGCCAGGAACACACCGCGCTCCAGCATCGCGTGGAAGAAGGTGTTGAACGCGGTGATGTCGCACGCCGTCGCCTGGGCGTAGGTTTCCACCTTCTGGTCGGTGAAGAACAGGCCGAACATGGCGCCGACCTGGGTGGTCGTCACCGCCACGCCGGCCTCGGCCGCCGCGGCTTCCAGCCCGGCGCAGAGGCGCGCAGCGGCGGCACTCAGGCGATCATGGAAGCCCGGTTCCTGCACCAGTTCCAGCATCGCCAGGCCCGCGGCCATCGCCACCGGATTGCCGCTGAGCGTGCCCGCCTGGTAGATCGGGCCAGCCGGGGAAATCTGCGACATCAGCTCGCGGCGGCCGCCATAGGCCCCCACCGGCATGCCGCCGCCGATGATCTTGCCGAAGGTGGTCAGGTCCGGGGTGACGCCGTAGTGCGCCTGCGCGCCGCCGAGGGCCACGCGGAAGCCGGTCATCACTTCATCGAAGATCAGCACCGTGCCGTACTGCGTGCACAGCGCGCGCAGGTGCTGCAGGTAGCCCTCGCGCGGCGGGATGCAGTTGGCGTTGCCGACCACCGGCTCGATGATCAGGCCGGCGATGTGCTCGCCCTGTTCGGCGAACAGCGCGGTGGCGGCCTCGAAATCGTTGTAGGGCAGGGTCAGGGTGAGTTCGCTCAGGCCAGCCGGGACACCCGGCGAGGTCGGCACGCCCAGGGTCAGCATGCCGCTGCCGGCCTTGACCAGGAACGAATCGCCGTGGCCGTGATAGCAGCCTTCGAACTTGACGATGCGGGTGCGGCCGGTGGCGCCGCGCGCCAGCCGGATCGCCGACAGCGTGGCCTCGGTACCGGAGTTGACCATGCGCACCATCTCGCAGGACGGCACCAGCCGGGTCAGCGTTTCGGCCATGGTCACTTCCGCTTCGCACGGCGCACCGAAGGACAGGCCGTTGCCGATCGCCTGCTTGACCGCCTGGCGCACCGCGGTGTGGTTGTGGCCGACGATCATCGGGCCCCAGGAGCCGACGTAATCGATGTAGCGGTTGCCGTCCACGTCGTACAGGTACGCGCCATCGGCACGCTGCACGAAGAACGGCTCGCCGCCGACCGACTTGAACGCGCGCACGGGCGAGTTGACGCCGCCCGGCAGCAGTTTCTGGGCGCGGGTGAACAGGGCGTGGGACTGGTCGTGGTTCATGGGGTGTCCTGGGTCTTACGGAAACTGGGCGAGGAAGGCGCGCTGGGTGGCAACCGGGTCGGGGGCGGCGAAAATGCCGCTGACCACGGCCACCAGGTCGGCGCCGGCCGCGATGATGGGACCCACATTGTCCGGGCTGAGCCCGCCGATCGCCACCCGCGGCACGCCCAGTGCGGCGCTTTGCCGCAGCAGGTCCGGCGTGGCACGGCTGGCGGTGACCTTGGTGGTGGTGGGGAAGAACGCGCCGAAGGCCACATAACTGGCCCCTTCGGCCACGGCACGTGCCGCATTGGCCAGCTGGTCGTAGCAGGACGCGCCGATGATGGCGTCGGGGCCCAGCAGGGCGCGCGCCGCGCCGATGTCGCCGTCGGTGCCGCCCAGGTGTACGCCAGCGGCGCCCACGGCATGGGCCAGCGCCGGGTCGTCATTGATGATCAATGGCACGCCGTGCGGCGCGCACAGCGCCTGCAGCGCGGTCGCCTGCTGCAGGCGCAGGGCGGCATCGGCGGTCTTGTTGCGGTACTGCAGCCAGGTGGCGCCGGCCGCCAACAGCGGCGCGGTGCGCGCCAGCAATCGTGCGGTATCGGGTTCGTCGGGGGTGATGAGGTAGACGCCGCGGGGCGGCGTGGGGGCTGAAGCGTGATTCATCAATGGCTACCGGTAGCGCGACGGGAGTGGGACAATGAGCGCTGTCAGCTCTTGTCCTGCCGTGATTATCCGATGACCGACGCTACCGCCACCACCTCCCGCACCTGGATGTGCGTTGTCTGCGGCTTCCTGTACCGGGAAGAAGACGGGTTGCCGGAAGAGGGCATCGCCCCGGGCACGCGCTGGGAAGACATTCCCGATACCTGGACGTGCCCGGACTGTGGCGTGACCAAGGACGATTTCGAGATGGTCGAAGTCGACTGAGGCCGGGCCGGCGCCGCGTCATGGCGCCTTTCAATGCAGGCGCGGCACCGCGCCACCCAGGCTGACCAGCTTCTCGCGCACGTACTGGGCGTCGCTGGCCTTGGCATTGCGCTTGAGGTACAGCCCCAGGTCGTTGCGCGCGCCCGCCTCGTAGTCCAGCTGCAGGTAGGCCATGCCGCGGTCGCGCAGGGCATCGTCCTGTTCCGGAGCGAGCTTGAGCAGGCGGTCGGCACTGCGCGCGGCACGGTCCCATTCACCGCGTTCCACATAGACCCCATGCAGGTTGCGCAGCATCCGCATCAGGATCGCGCGCGCCGGGGCCGGGTCCAGGATCTGTGCCAGCACATCGTCGTCGGGCACTTCACCGCCCAGGTGCGAGCGGGCGCGTTCGCGCAGTTCTTCCACGCCGAGCGGGCGGCCGCCGTTGAACGGGTCCATCACCAGCACGCCGTCGTTGAGCGGCAGGCGCACCAGGAAATGGCCGGGGAAGGACACCCCGTCCAGCGGGATGCCGAGCCGGCGCGAGACTTCCATCTGCACCAGCGCCAGTGAAATCGGGTTGCCCAGGCGGCGCTCGAAGACCTGGTTCAGATAGCTGTTGCGCGGGTCATAGTATTCGCCATGGTCGCCGCTGTAGCCGAGCTCGTCGAACAGATGGCGGTTGACCGCGGCGATCTTCAGCGGCCACATGTCGATCGTGGCGATCTCGGTGCGCAGGTGGTCGGCGTGGCTCTGCAGGACCGCGTCGTAGACGGCAGGGTCCAGGTCCGGGTATTCGTCCCGGGCGATCAGCAGCGCGGTCGGCAACAAAGGCAGCGCCTCGTCATCCAGCTCGGCCAGCGATTCCCACGTCGGCAATGTGATCTGCCCCTGCATGGGACAAGACTGGCGACAAACGCGCCGCGATTCAAGGGCGCGGCGCGTTTATCGGGTCCCTTTTATTTACCGTCGGCGATGCCGGGGCCGAACTTCAGTTCGGTACCGTCCTTGAGCTTCATCTTTTCGGCCTGCCCGGCATTGAGTTCCAGCACGTAACGGGCCGGCTCGCTGCTGGGGTAGGGCGGGCAACGGTCACCGGCCGAGCACGGTGGCACGTCACGCTGCTGGCTGACCAGGCGGCGCTGTGCATCGAAGTACAGGATGTCCAGGGCGATCTTGGTGTTCTTCATCCAGTACGCCTGCAGCTCTTCGCGTTCATGGATGAACAGCATGCCGTGGTCCTCCGGCATCTGGTCGCGGAACATCAGCCCGCGGGCGCGGGTGTCGTCATTGGTGGCCAGTTCAACGTGGTAGCGGTTGCCGTCCAGCTCCACCCAGTGACGGGCGTTGGTGCTGGCACAGCCGGCCAGGGTGAGCAGCAGAAGCAGGGGCAGCAGGCGCGACAGGGACATGGGATTGCCTCGTTGGGGGCAGCCGGCGCGGGCGCCGGCCACGGGGGTCAGATCACGACCGGCGGCTCGCCGCCGATGATCACCACATCGGCCGGGCGGCGCGCGAACAGGCCGACGCTGACCACGCCGGGCAGCTGGTTGAGCTCGCGCTCCAGCTTGACCGGATCGGTGATCTCCAGGTGGTGGATGTCCAGGATCACGTTGCCGTTGTCGGTGACCACGCCCTCACGCCAGGCCGGCTGGCCGCCGGTCATGTCCAGGATGCGGCGGGCGACCAGGCTGCGTGCCATCGGGATCACCTCCACCGGCAGCGGGAACCTGCCCAGCACCTTGACCTGCTTGCTCGGGTCGATGATGCACACGAAGCGCTCGCTGGCCTCGGCGATGATCTTCTCGCGCGTCAGCGCGGCGCCGCCGCCCTTGATCAGGTTCTTGTTTCCGTCGCATTCGTCGGCACCGTCCACGTACAGCGAGAGGTTGCCGGTGTGGTTGAGCTCGAGCACCTCGATGCCGTGCTGCTTCAGGCGCGCGGTGCTCTGGTCCGAGCTGGAGACGGCGCCCTTGATGCGGTGCTGGATCCTGGCCAGGGCGTCGATGAAGTAGGCAACGGTGGAGCCGGTACCGACGCCGACGATCATGCCGTCTTCGACGTATTCGATGGCTTTTTCAGCGGCCAGGCGTTTGGCTTCGGACATGGCGGGCAACTCTTGGAGGAAAGGGAATCAGTGCTTTTCCAGCGACAGCAGCAGCTTCCACTGCGCGGCGGTCACCGGGAGGATGGAGAGGCGGTTGCCGCGCGCGGTCAGCGGGAACCCTTCGCCCAGCGCATCGGCGTGCAGCTTGATCTCGTCCAGCGAAATGGTGTCGCGCAGCTTGCGCTCGAACGCCACGTCCACCAGCATCCAGCGCGGTTCTTCGCGGGTCGCCTTGGGGTCGTAGTAATCGGATCCGGGGTCGAACTGGGTGTCGTCCGGGTAGGCCTCGCTGGCTACCGTGGCCAGCCCGACAATGCCCGGCACCTTGGTGTTGGAGTGGTAGAACATCACCCCGTCGCCGACCTTCATGCCATCGCGCATGAAATTGCGCGCCTGGTAGTTGCGGACGCCGTTCCAGGGCTCGCGGCCCACGCGCTGCAGATCATCGATGGAAAAGGCGTCCGGTTCGGACTTCATCAGCCAGTAGCGCTTGCGTGCGGTCATGCGGAGTCTTTGATTACGGTCGGTGCCGACCGTTGGTCGGTACGCAGACAAGGGTGGAGACGTCGGTGCAGATCGCATCCACCGCGACGTCCCACGGTTGTACCGGCAGGTCATCGACCTGCTGGACCGAGAAGCCGACCCCGACCAGCCACGGCGGCGCCGGGCGCTGGTGGCGGAATGCGAAGCTGCGATCATACCAGCCGCCTCCCATCCCCAGCCGGCGGCCCTGCGCGTCGAAACCGACCAGCGGCGCGACGACCAGCGCCATCTGTTCCGGCGCGAGGGTGTCGTCCAGCGAAAGGTCGGGTTCGGGAATGCCGAAGCGGTTGGCGGTCAGCGCCTGCCCCGGGCGCCATGGCGCGAAGCGCAGCGTCTGCTCGTGCAGCACCGGCAGGCAGTAGGTCAGGCCGGCGGGCAACTGCATCTGCCAGCGGTGCAGTGCGATCTCGCCATCCATCGCCCAGTACCCGGCAACATGCCCCTGGGCAGGCGCGAACGGCAGGGCGAGCAGGGCATCGGCCAACTGCTCGGCGGCGGCCAGGCGCACGGCGGCGGGGAGATCGCGGCGGCGTTGGCGCAGCTGCTGGCGCAGTGCGGAGCGCGGGTCGGTCATGCCTGGGTCCGGAGCGTGCGGGGGAAGCGGATAAAACAAGAGCGACGTCCCAGGGGAACGCCGCTCTTGCTGGAATATTGCATTCTCCGCCGTGACGATGCATGCGAAACGACCTTGAACCCGGGGTTCAAGTGGGTACGCTGGGGTTCCATCGGGCTTCCCGCTACAAGGCGGACTTGCACTCCCGGCGCCGTCGCGCACCCGTGGTCGTAATTAAGGGACAAGGCGAATGTTTGCACACGCCGTCGTTCACAGCAGAGAACGCGACGAGGATTATAGCCTTCCTGGGCAATTCGACCAGTCCGTTCGTCGGTCGAATTGCACATCAATTCAGATCGATGAAGACCACGCGATGCAGGTGTGCAATCGAATGGCGTGGAACCACGCCCGTGGATCACCCGGCGCTGTCGAACGCCCGATCCAGGCGGCGGTTGAGATCGCTCAGCGTCTGCTGCAGCGCGATCGCCTGGCGGGCGTGCTCATCGCGCAGCTGCTGCAGCTCGTGGGCCAGGTTCAGCGCGGCCAGCACCGCGACGCGGTCCACCGCGGCCATCCGGTTGCTGCCCCGGATCTCGCGCATCTTGGCGTCCAGCAGCCGGGCGGCGGCGGTCAGGCTCTCCCGTTCCTCCGCGCCCACGCCCACCGTGTATTCACGGTCCAGGATGCGGACACTGACCGGTTCGGTCTGGCTCATGTGTGCTGCTCCAGGGATTTGAGGCGGGTGATCATCGCTTCGACCCGGGAGCGGGCCTGCTCGTTCTTGGCCAGCAGCTGGGAGCGCTCGGCCACCAGTTGTTCCTGCTGATGGCGCAGGCTGCGGTTCTCGTCGGCCAGGCGCTGGTTGCGCTCAAGCAACGCCTCCACGCGGGCAGCGAAGGCCTGCAACTGGGCGATGGCGTCGGCGGGTTCCATGACCGGCACGATAGGCAAGGGCGGACGGGGCGGTCAAGCGAATAATGACGGGGCCTGGGGGCGGTCGCCCCCGGGGTGCCGGGGCCGGCCGCGGGGACGGCCATCGCAACCCGGCGGACACGGGTGGATTGGTACACTGTGGCGCTCACAAACCGTAGCCCCAAGATGACCGAACTCCCGAGTGTCGACGACGTAAACCAGGCCAGCCAGGCCCTGGGCCTGGGCGCCAGCGCCGCTGAACTGCACGGTGGCCTGTGCGGCTGGCTGTCTGCCGGCGGTGCGCCGGTGCGTGAATGGCCCGCCCGCGTGCTGGCCGATGACAACCTGCCGACCCCGGCCGAGGGCGATGCCTTGGCACGCCTGCTCGATGCCAGCGTGGCGCAGCTGGAAGACCGCGATTTCGCGTTTGAACTGCTGCTCAGCGATGCCAGCGATACCGCCACCCAGGCCGATGCCCTGTTCACCTGGGCGCGTGCGTTCCTGGGCGGGTTCGGGCTGGGCTCGGGGCAGAACCGCCCGGCGTTGTCCGAAGAGGGTGACGAGGCGCTGACCGATCTGGCCAAACTGGCGCAGGCCTCCAGCGAAGACTTCGAAAGCGGCAACGACGATGACGAAGACGCGCTGGCCGAGATCGAAGAGTTCATCCGCGTGGCGGTGTTGCTCCTGCACGGCGACTGCGTCATGGCGGCGCGCCATCGGCAGCGCCTGAACTGAGATGGATATCCGGCAGCTGACCGGCATCTCCGCCGCCGAATACACGCGTCGCCGCCAGCAGTTGATGGAGATGGCCGGCGACGACGCGATCCTGGTGCTGCCGGCCGCCGCCGAGCGGGTGCGCAGCCTGGATACGCATTACCCGTTCCGGCAGGACTCCGATTTCTGGTACCTGAGCGGCTTCCCGGAACCGGAGGCCGTGCTGGTGCTGATCCCGGGCCGTCGCCATGGCGAGGTGATCCTGTTCTGCCGCGAGCGCGACGCCGACCGTGAAGCCTGGGATGGCGCGCGCGCCGGCCAGGAAGGGGCGGTCTCGCACTACGGCATGGACGATGCGTACCCGATCGACGATCTGGACGACATCCTGCCCGGCCTGCTGGAAGGGCGCTCGCGGGTGTACTACCACTTCGGCCGCGATGCCGAGTTCGATCTCAAGCTGATCGGCTGGGTCAACCGCGTGCGTTCGCAGGTGCGGCATGGCGCGCAGCCGCCGCATGAATTCCTGGAACTGGGCCACCTGCTGCACGAACAGCGGCTGTTCAAATCCACGGCGGAAATCGCCGTGATGCAGCGCGCTGCCGATATCAGCGTGCAGGCGCATCGCGCCGCGATGCACGCGGCGCGGCCGGGCATCCACGAGTACGAGCTGCAGGCCGACCTGGAGCGGGTGTTCCGCGCCAATGATGCGTGTGCGGCGTACAGCAGCATCGTCGGTGCCGGTGCCAACGGCTGCATCCTGCATTACCGCGACAACAACGCGCGCGCGCAGGACGGCGAGCTGGTCCTGATCGATGCCGGTGCCGAGTACCGCGGGTACGCCAGCGACATCACCCGTACCTTCCCGGTCAACGGCCGTTTCAGTGCCGAGCAGCGCGCGCTGCATGACCTGGTCGGCGCAGCGCAGGCCGCGGCACTGGCGCAGGCGCGCCCGGGCAATGCCTATGAGGCCGGTCATCTGGCTGCGGTGGAAACCCTGACCGAGGGGCTGCTGCGGCTGGGCCTGCTCAAGGGCACGCTGGAAGAAAACATCGCCGAAGCGCATTACCAGCGTTTCTATCGGCACAAGACCGGGCACTGGCTCGGCCTGGACGTGCACGACGTCGGCGATTACCGGTTGGCGGGCGATTCGCGGATGTTGGAGCCGGGCATGGTGTTCACCATCGAGCCGGGCCTGTATGTCTCACCGGACGACCGCAGCGTGGAAGCGCGCTGGCGCGGTATCGGCATTCGTACCGAAGATGATGTGCTGATCACCGAGGACGGCCATCAGGTGCTCACCGCTGCGTTGGCGCGCAGTGCCGATGAGATTGAAGACGAAATGGCCAAGCGCTGATCCGCTTCAGGGGCCGGCACTACCGCGATGTCGCGCAGGTGCCGACCGTGGGTCGGCACCTGTATGTCGGATCAGCTGGCGGCCGC
The DNA here is from genome assembly GCF_026241915.1 of Stenotrophomonas sp. RIT-551. NCBI lineage: Bacteria > Pseudomonadati > Pseudomonadota > Gammaproteobacteria > Lysobacterales > Lysobacteraceae > Stenotrophomonas > Stenotrophomonas sp. RIT-551. The sequence goes on from NZ_JAPJIU010000005.1 coordinate 163,562, forward strand.
GAACACCGGGCGGGTCAGGTTGTCGGCATCGCCTTCGGTGCACAGCACTTCATCCTCGATGCGCACGCCGCCGTACGGGCGGAAGAAGTCCACGCGGTCCCAGTTGATGCTGGCCCCGTGGCCGGCCTGCTTCACTTCGTCCAGCAGCATGTCGATGAAATACACGCCCGGTTCGATGGTGACCACCATGCCCGGCTCCAGCGCGCGGGTCATGCGCAGGTACGGGTGACCCTGCGGGCGCTCGATGCGGCCACCGCGGTCGCTGGCCGCGAAACCCGCCACGTCGTGCACCTGCAGGCCGATCAGATGGCCCAGGCCGTGCGGGAAGAAGGCCGCGCTCACGCCGGTGGCCAACGCTGCTTCCGGCGAGACGTTGAGCACCCCGAAGTCCTTGAGGATGCCCATCAGCGACAGGTGCGCATCGATGTGCAGCTGCTTGTAATCCACCCCGGCGCGTACGCCCGCGCCCATCGTCTGCTGGGCCGCGTCCACCGCGTCGATGAGGGCCTGGAATTCGTCGTGGCCGCCGGCCGCATAGGTGCGGGTGATGTCACTGGCGTACCCGTAGGCACTGGCGCCGGCGTCGATCAGGAAGCTGCGCAGCGGGGTCGGCGCGCTGCGGCCCAGGTCGGTGTAGTGCAGCACTGCGGCATGCTCGTTGAGGCCGATGATGTTGCCGTACGGCAGCTCATTGGCGTCCTGGCCGACCGCCCGGCAGTAGGCCATGTGGATCTCGAATTCGCTGGCGCCGGCGCGGAAGGCCGCCTCGGCGGCACGATGACCGCGCACGCCCAACCGCTGCGCTTCGCGCATCAAGGCGATTTCATAGGGGGTCTTGTAGCCGCGCTGCCAGTCCAGGTAATCGATGACCGGCGCCGGGTTGTTCGGCACGAACGCGCCCAGCGCGCTCTGCGGCTCGCCGAGAATCGCGCAGCGGGCCGCGTCCTTGGGCAGCAGCGCCAGCGCATCGTCGGGTTTGCGGATGATCTCGATATCGACATGCTCGACCCACCAGCCGTTCGGCGCATCCGGCACTACGTGCCAGTAGTCGAACGGCTGGTAGAAGATCACTTTCGGGCGCTGGCCCGGGGTGTACACCAGCCAGCTGTTGGGCAGCTTGGTCAGCGGCAGCCACGCCTTGAAGTTCGGATTCACCGCGTACGGGTAGTCGCGATCATCGAAGGCCTGGTAATGCTGGGTGCCGCTGGGAATCACCAGATGATCGAAGCCGCCACGCGCAAGCGCTTCGTCGGCGCGCTGGCGCATGACGCTGGCGTGGTGGGAATACAGGGCGCCGAGGTCTGGCTGGTTCATGGCATGAAGCTCGCTGGCAGTGCGGAATGCAGCCTTGGATTCTGCCGCAATCCGCCCGCGGGCGCTGTGCCGGAACCGGCGCTCAGACTGCCGAAGTTTCCTCGGCGATCCAGTGGCGCAGCTGTTCGCGTGCGTCGCGTGCCAGGGTCAGGAAGCGGAAACCTACCCAGGCCTGGCCCGGCGCATGGGTCTGCTCGCTCCACAGCAGGTGCACGCCCACGTCGATCCGCAGTGGCTCTCCCTGCGGGCCGGGAATGGCGAAGTGCAGCTGGTACAGCGCGTCTTCGTGCATCGGTACCGAGGCCAGCATCAACATCCCGGTTTCGGAGATATTGCCGAGCCGGCCGATCACGGTCTCGGCCATCAGGTCGGTGACGGGCACCAGCTCGGTCACCTGGCGGCGCGGTGCGCGGCGGGTATCGGGCGTGGTCATCCAGCGTTCTCCACGGGGCTGCCGGCCAGCGAGCGCAATGTGCGCAGGGTGGCCTGCCAGGCGCGGTCGATCAGCCGGCCCTTGTCTTCGGTGACGATCCGCACCTGGCCGTGTGCCATCAGCCGGGCCAGTGCGTCCAGCGAATGCTCGCCAACCTTCTGCCCGCGCTGATTGACGAACAGGGCGTTGTCGGTGATCAGGCTGTACCACGAGAGCCGCTGGCGGCGGACGTCGCCCTGCTGGTTGGTGGTGAACTCGAACCAGGTACCGAACGGCAGTGTGCGCAACTGGCGGTAACAATCGTCTTCTGCGGTGCTGCGCGCGAGCGGGGCGACCTTGCGCGGGTCGCCGGCGTCGGCCTGTTCGCCCAGCCGGGTGCGCGCGCGCAGGCGCGCGGTGAGTTCGGTGCGCGAGCTGCTGTCGTCCTCGCCGCCCGGCGTGGACAGGCGACGCGCGATCGCGGCCGCTTCATCCTGGTGATAGCCGACCTGCAGCAGGGCGGCCTCGACCTCGTTGCCCAGCGCGTCATCGCGCGCGCCTGCGCCCGGGGCCAGGCAGGTGACCTCGGCGATCCGGGTGGTTTCCTGCTGGCGCTGTTGCCACTGCGGCGAGGTTTCGCCGTTGCGCAGCAGGGTCAAGGTCAGCACATCCGACCACGCCTGCTTGAGCAGCGCCTGCACGAAGCGCGGGGGCGCGGCCTGCGTGCACAGCTGCTCGATGCTGGCGCTGGCCTGCTGTTTGGCCGCCTCCAGTCGCTCCTTGCCGCGGGCGGCTTCGACATGACGACGCTCGGCCAGTTCGGCCTTGTGGGCCAGCGCGCGAAAGTGTTGCTGGATCTCTTCGTTGGCGGTGTCGAACACCGCCACATCGCCGTCATAGTCGTTCACCACCTGGTCGACCGCGTGGCCGAGCTTCTGCACCAGCAGCGGGTCCACATCCTCCTCGCCCAGCCAGTTGGCACCGGCCTCGGCCACGGCGTTGAGCAGTTCCCGCGCCGGGTGCTGGTCGCGCACGAAGAAGGCCGGATCGGTCAGGGCCGCGCGGGCGACCGGTACCTGCAGGCGGGTCAGCAGGTCGGCGGCCACGGCCTCGGGCCGCACCTCGCGCTGGATCTGCCCGTACAGCATGTCGAGCAGGTCGAAGGTGTCGCTGTCCTTGACGGTCAGGGCCGCGTGCGCGCCATGGTCGGCGCGGACCTGGGCGAGCAGGGCGTTGTGCAGGTCGGCCATGCTGCGGCGGCCGCCGCCGGGGGGAATGGCCTGGCTCTGCAGGCGCGCCAGCGTGGCATGCACCGCTTCGGCGGGAACCGCCAATGCCGGGGGGGCGTCCGGGGCGAGAAACGCGTTGTCGGCGGCGGGCGTGGGCGCGCCGGTCGTCGCGGCGACAGCCTGAGCGGCCATGGCATCGCCGCCCGGCACGGTGCCCGCGGCGTGCGCCTGGCGGGCGGCACCGAGCATCTGGTGCAGGGCCGACATCGCCGGTGCGCCGAGATCGGTCGCCGCAGGCGGGGCACTGGTGGCTGGCGCCGATGCAGACGCGGCGGCTGCTGGACCTGGCGCTGCTGCGTCGCCGTTGGACATGCCATGGGCCGGCCCCGCGGCCGGCGGCGCCATTGCCGCCTGGGTCATCGCGGCCCAGCCCGCGCTGGGGGCGCTGCCGTTCCAGGCGGTCAAGGGCCGCGCGGCAGCGGCGCCGCCGCGCGCGCCAGGCAGGCCGCGCTCGGGCCCGGTGATGATCCGGCGGGTGGTGGCCGAGCGCGCCAGGTACGGGGTGTAGACAAGCCCGGGCAGCACGCCTTCGTGCGCGAGCAGGATGTTGGCGCGCTCCAGCAGTTCGCCCAGCCGCTCCAGCAGTTGGCGGTCGAACACGCGGTACAGCGCCAGCTGTGTTTCCAGCCCGAGCGCGAACTGCTCGCCCAGCTCGCGCACGATCCGGCACAAGGCCTGCGGGCCAAACGGCAGGTCATCGACATCGAAGGCCGGGCCGGCGGCAAGCACGCCGAAGCGCTGGCCCAGCAGCTGCAGGGCGGTGGCCGAGCGCTGGGCCTCGCGGCGGATGATGTCCACCAGCACGATGTCGCGGTCCACGTCGGTGTCGTTGACCAGGGTCAGCGCGGTCGCCGACACGGGCACCTCGGTTGGCACGATGCGCTGGGTATGGCGCGGCCCGCGCAGGGTGGCCAGGCGGTCACCGAGGGCGTCCAGGAAGCGCGGGCCGAACTGCGCGTTGACCTCGTGCAGCTGGCGGGCCTGGGCGAAGATGTCGGCCTGGATCTGGCTGTTGCGCGCGCGCTCGGCGTCGCGGAACAGCTCGCGCTCCAGTTCCACGATGGTCAGTCTGAGCGGTGTGGTGAGGGTCTGTACCGCCAGCGCGTGCAACGCGGCCAGCAGGCGGCGCACGCGCGGTGGTGCGGCCACGTCCGCAAAGCGCGTCATGTCGGGCTGGGACGACGAAAGTGCGGGCGCAGACATCCGATGTGCTTCCAGCTCCCCTGAGAACAGGGAATCTAACGGTTTCGCCGGATGCCTGCCATAACGGCCCGTCGGGAGGTCTGGCGCCGGCCAGCGGCCGGCACTACCGGGGCGTGTGGGGAGCCGGCCAGCAGCCGGCATTACAGGGGGATGTGGGGAGCCGGCCAGCGGCCGGCACTACAGGGGGGCGTCGTGCCTTCAGGGCAGGAACAGCTCGACGACATCGTTGGTGAAGCGCCGGCCCAGTTCGGTCGGGGTGGCGCGATCGCCGCTGACGGTCATCCAGCCGTTGGCCACGGCCACGCCCAGCGGCGCGGCGATCTGCGCGCGGTCCAGGCCGGTGCGCGATTCGAAATCCTTCAGCCCGAAACCCTCGTGCAGGCGCAGCAGGTTGAGCATGTACTCGAACGGCAGGCGTTCGGCGCTGATCACATCGTCGCCACCGATCGAGGCCAGGGTGCCGGCAGTGTCCATGAAGGCCTGCGGATGCTTGTGCTTCCATCGGCGCAGCACGTGCTGTTCGGCACCGCTGCTGATCTTGCCGTGCGCACCGGCGCCGATGCCCAGGTAATCGCCGAAGCGCCAGTAGTTGAGGTTGTGCTGGCTCTGCCGGCCCGGCTTGGCGTAGGCGCTGACTTCGTACTGTGCGTAGCCGGCCTCGGCCAGCAGGCGCTGGCAGTGCTCCTGGATGTCCCACGCTGAATCTTCGTCGGGAATCCCCTGCGGCGGCCGCGCGAAGAACACGGTGTTCGGCTCCAGCGTGAGCTGGTAATGCGACAGGTGCGTGGGCTGCAGCGCGAAGGCGCGCTCCAGATCATGCTCGGCCTGGGCCAGCGTCTGCTGCGGCAGCGCGTACATCAGGTCGATGTTGAAGTTGTCGTAGCCGGCGTCCTGCGCCAGTTTCACTGCGCGCTCGGCCTCGCCACTGTCGTGGATGCGGCCCAGGCGCTTGAGCGCCTCGTCGTTGAACGTCTGGATCCCGAAGCTGATCCGGTTCACCCCGGCGGCGCGGTAACGATCGAAACGGCCATGCTCGGCGGTGCCCGGGTTGGTCTCCAGGGTCACTTCCAGGTTCGGCGCGAAGCGCAGCCGGGCCGAGGCGGCCTGCAGGAAGCGGTCGATCGCTTCGGGCGGGAACAGGCTCGGCGTCCCGCCACCGAAGAACACGCTGCTCACCACCCGTCCCCAGACCAGCGGCAGATCCTGGTCCAGGTCGCGGATCAGTGCGTCGATGTAGGCATCGAACGGAAGTTCGCCCTTGGCCGCGTGCGAGTTGAAATCGCAGTACGGGCATTTGCGCACGCACCACGGCAGATGCACGTACAGCGCCAGCGGCGGCGTCACCAGCCGCGGGGCGTGATCGTGATCGCCGGCGCAGGCTTCGCCGGGCAGGTGGGAGCAGTGGTCGTGTGACATCAGAGCAGGGCGGGCAGTTTCTGCTTGAGCAGCTGCAGGGCCTTGGCGCGGTGGCTCATCGCGTTCTTCAGGTCCGGCGCCATTTCGGCCGCGGTCTGGGCCAGCACCGGGTCCAGGAACAGCGGGTTGTAGCCGAAGCCGTGGCTGCCACGCAGTTCGTCGAGGATCACGCCTTCCCAGCTGCCTTCGCAGATCAGCGGCTGCGGATCATCGGCATGGCGCAGCAGCACGATCACTGCGTAGAAGCGGGCCGTGCGGCGTTCGGCCGGCACCTCGCGCATCGCCTCGAGCAGTTTGGCGTTGTTGGCCGCATCGTTGGTCGGGCTGCCGGCATAGCGCGCGCTGTACAGGCCGGGCGCGCCGTCGAGCGCGTCCACGATCAGGCCGGAGTCGTCGGCCAGCGCCGGCAGGCCGGTGCTCTGGCAGGCGTGGCGTGCCTTGATCAGCGCGTTCTCGACGAACGTCAGGCCGGTTTCCGGCACGTCGCTGACGCCCAGTTCACCCTGCGCCACGATCTCCAGCGGCAGGCCGCCGAGCATGGCCTGCAGTTCCTTCAGTTTGCCGGCGTTGCCGCTGGCCAGTACCAGTTTCATTGCTTGGGCTCCAGCAGGTCCCACGTGTTGCCGTACAGATCGCGGAACACCGCGACCGTCGCGTAGACCTCTTCGCGTGGGGTTTCGAGGAAGACCACGCCACGCGCGGTCATTGCCGCGTGATCGCGCCAGAAATCATCGGTGTTCAGGAAGAAACCGACCCGGCCGCCGGTCTGGTTGCCGATCCGCGCGCGCTGTTCGTCGTTGCTGGCGCGTGCCAGCAGCAGGGCGGCCGCGTTGCCGTCGGCCGGACCGACCACCACCCAGCGCTTGTCGCCCTGGTCGATGTCCTGGAGCAGGCTGAAGCCCAGCGCGCCGGTGTACCAGGCGATCGCCTCGTCGTAGTCGGCCACCACCAGGGTGGTCAGGGCGATGCGACGGTTCATGCCTGGGCCAGGGCCGCCTGCTGGGCGGCGAACAGATCCTTGATGCCCTTTTCAGCAAGCACCAGCAGCGCATCCAGCTCATCGCGGCGGAAGGCATGGCCTTCGGCGGTGCCCTGCAGTTCGATGAAGCCGCCGCCGTCGTTCATCACGACGTTCATGTCGGTATCGCAATCGCTGTCTTCGGCGTAGTCCAGGTCCAGCACCGGGGTGCCGCGGTACACGCCGACCGACACCGCCGCCACCGCGCCGAAGATCGGGTTGCGCTTGATGTCGCCGCGCTTGATCAGGAAGTTCACCGCATCCACCAGGGCCACGTAGGCACCGGTGATGGCCGCGGTGCGGGTGCCGCCATCGGCCTGCAGCACGTCGCAATCGAGCGTGATGGTGCGCTCGCCGAGCGCGCCGCGGTCGATGCAGGCACGCAGGGTACGGCCGATCAGGCGCTGGATCTCCAGCGTGCGGCCACCCTGCTTGCCGCGGGCGGCTTCGCGGTCGTTACGGGTGTGGGTCGAACGCGGCAGCATGCCGTACTCGGCGGTCACCCAGCCTTCGCCCTTGCCACGCAGGAAGCCCGGCACGCGGTTTTCCACGCTGGCCGTGCACAGCACGCGGGTCTGCCCGAAGCTGACCAGGACCGAGCCCTCGGCGTGACGGGTGAAGGCGCGCTCGATGCGCACTTCGCGCAGCTGGTCGGCCTGGCGGCCGCTGGGACGGGAATCAGTCATGCTCAAGTTCCGGTAAGACGGGGGATGCGGGGCCACGCCCGGGCCGGAGACCGGCGGGCGAGGAGGCTCTAAGGAGACCGCTAGGGTACCATTTGCACTTTGAGAGCACCGGAAACCCGCATGATTCGAAGCATGACCGCCTACGCCAACGGCGAGCGCGCCACCCGCTGGGGGACGCTGGCCTGTGAGCTGCGCTCGGTCAACCACCGGTTCCTGGAGGTCGGCGTGCGCCTGCCTGAAGAACTGCGTGCGTTGGAGCCGCAACTGCGCGAGCGCGTCGCTTCGCGCTGCAGCCGCGGCAAGATCGATCTGGTCATGCGCCTGCGTGCGCCGGACGTCACCGGTGCCCTGGTGGTCAACGATGCGCTGCTGGGCCAGCTCGGTGAGCTGGCCACCCGGTTGTCCTCCGGCTTCCCCAGCCTGCAGGTGAGCTTTACCGAACTGCTGCAGATGCCGGGCGTGATGCAGGGCGAGGCAGTGGATGCCGCCGCGCTGCATGCCGAGGCCCTGGCCCTGCTGGATACCGCCCTGGATGGCTTCGTGGCCGCGCGCGAGCGTGAAGGCGACAAGCTGGCCACCGCGATCCAGGAGCGCGTGGACAGCATCGAGCGCATCGCCGCGGAGGTCACCACGCTGATTCCGCTGATCCGTGAAGGCCAGCGCACCAAGCTGTCGGCCCGCCTGGCCGATCTGCCGCACCCGGTCGATCCCGGCCGCGCCGAGCAGGAGCTGGTGATGTGGCTGCAGAAGCTGGACGTGGATGAGGAACTGGACCGCCTGGGCAGCCACATCGCCGAGATCCGCCGGGTCTTCAAGCAGCGCGAGCCGGTCGGCCGCCGCCTGGATTTCCTGCTGCAGGAATTCAACCGCGAGGCCAACACGCTGGGCTCCAAGTCGGTGGACAGCCGTACCTCCAATGCCGCCGTCGAGCTGAAGGTGCTCATCGACCAGATCCGCGAACAGGTGCAGAACATCGAATGAGCAGCCAGACCCCTCCGGCCGCCGAGCCCGCGCGCGGCACCCTGTACATCGTGGCCGCACCCTCCGGGGCCGGCAAGAGCAGCATCGTCAACGCCACCCTGGCCCGTGACCCGCAGATCGCGCTGTCGATCTCTTTCACCTCGCGCGCTACCCGCCCGGGTGAGATCAACGGCGAGCACTACCACTTCGTCAGCGCCGCCGAGTTCGAAAAGATGATCGCCGCCGGTGACTTCTTCGAGCATGCCTGGGTGCATGGCGACTGGAAGGGCACCGCGCGGCAGTCGGTCGAGCCGCAGCTGGCGGCTGGCCAGGACGTGCTGCTGGAGATCGACTGGCAGGGCGCCCAGCAGGTCCGCCAGCTGGTGCCGGGCACGGTCACCGTGTTCATCCTGCCGCCCTCCAGGCAGGCGCTGCAGGACCGGATGCGCAAGCGCGGGCAGGACAGCGAGGCGGTGATCGCCCAGCGCCTGGCCGCCGCGCGTGAAGAGATGCTGCACTTCAACGACTTCGACTACGTGATCGTCAACGAGGTCTTCGAGACCGCGGTGGACGAGCTGTGCGCGATCTTCACGGCCAGCCGCCTGCGCCGGGAGGCCCAGAAGGTCCGCCACGCGGGCCTCATCCAGGCCCTGCTGACCCAGGACCCGGCCACAACCGACTGATTCTCAACGGGGTGCTAGCCGGTTGGCTTGATTTTGTCCAGCCCCGGCCGGTACAATCCGTCCCCTTTCCCTCATTCGATTGAGCAGCCCTCACCGGCTGCCGGGAGCCCGCATGGCCCGCATCACCGTAGAAGATTGTCTGGAAGTCGTGAACAACCGTTTCGAACTGGTCATGATGGCGTCCAAGCGCGCCCGTCAGCTGGCCAATGGCGTCCAGGCCACCCTGGACAACAGCGAAACCGAAGACAAGCCGACCGTGCTGGCGCTGCGCGAAATTGCCGCCCGCAAGATCGACAACGCCCTGATCGACGAAGTCGAGAAGGCCGAGCGCGAGCGTGCCGAGCGTGAAGCACTGGAATGGGCCGCTGCCGAAGTCGTCGCCGACGAAGACATGTCCAAGAACGACGACTGATCGCCCCGCGCGTTCGTTGTTGTTGCTGCGAACAGCCCGCCGTTTGGCGGGCTGTTTCGTTTGGGCCGCCGGTGGATCCGGTGCAGGCGTGTTGTTGCAGGTGAAACTCCCTGTTCAGGGGTTTGCCGATATCACGCCGCTGGCATAGTCTTTGAGCATGAACCCAGGCCCCACTGCCAAGGTCGCCACGCCCGCCGGCGCGGCCGTACCCGATTATGTCCTCCAGCTTGAGCGCGCAGCGCACTATCTGCCGCCCGACCAACTGCCGCTGCTGCGCCGCGCCTGGGAAGTAGGCGCCGCCGCGCATGCCGGCCAGACCCGCAAGTCGGGCGAGCCCTACATCACCCATCCGGTCGCCGTGGCCCAGGTCCTGGCCGAGCTCGGCCTGGACGTGGAGGCGCTGATCGCGGCGATCCTGCACGACACCATCGAAGATACCCCGCTGACCCGCGAAGAGCTGGCCGCCGAGTTCGGCGAGGCCGTGGCCGAGCTGGTCGACGGTGTCACCAAGCTGGACAAGCTGAAGTTCCGCGACCGCCAGGAAGCGGCCGCCGAGAGCTTCCGCAAGATGCTGCTGGCGATGTCGCGCGACCTGCGCGTGATCATGATCAAGCTCGCCGACCGCCTGCACAACATGCGTACCCTCGGCGCGCAGAGCCGCGAGGCGCGTGGCCGGATCGCGCGCGAGACGCTGGAAATCTACGCGCCCATCGCGCAGCGGCTGGGCATGAGCCTGGTCAAGAGCGAGCTGCAGAACCTGGGCTTCAAGGCGCTGTATCCCTGGCGCCACGCCATCCTGGAAAAGCACATCCGCAGCCAGCCGGTGGTCCGCCGCGAGGCGATGGCGCAGGTGGAGGTGCAGTTGAGCCAGCGCCTGGCCAAGGAAGGGCTGGAGCACCGCCTGGTCAGCCGCATCAAGACGCCGTGGAGCATCTACAACAAGATGCGCGACGAGAACAAATCCTTCGATCAGGTGATGGATGTGTTCGGGTTCCGGTTGGTGGTGCGCAACGTGCCCAACTGTTATCACGCGCTGGGCTCGGTGCATGCCACCTTCAAGCCGCTGGACGGTCGCTTCCGCGATTTCATCGCCATCCCCAAGGCCAACGGCTACCAGTCATTGCACACGGTGTTGTTCGGGCCATATGGTTCGCCGATCGAGGTGCAGATCCGCACCGAAGAGATGGACCTGATCGCCGAGCGCGGTGTGGCGGCGCACTGGACGTACAAGTTCGGTGGCGATTCGCCCAACAGCGCTCAGAGCCGCGCGCATGCCTGGATCGTGGAACTGATCGATTCCCAGCGCGCCGCCGGTTCGTCGCTGGAGTTCCTGGACAACGTCAAGGTGGACCTGTTCCCGGACGAGGTCTACCTGTTCACCCCGAAGGGCAAGATCCTGGCCCTGCCGCGCAACTCCACCGCGCTCGATTTCGCCTACGCGGTGCACACCGACGTGGGCAACATGGCCGTGGCCTCGCGCGTGGACAAGAAGCTGGTGCCGCTGCGCACCAAGCTGGTCAGTGGCCAGACCGTGGAAGTGATCACCGCGCGCTCGGCCACGCCCAAGCCGCAGTGGCTGGAATTCGTGGTCAGTTCCAAGGCGCGCACCGCGATCCGCCACCAGCTCAAACAGCTGGAGCACGAAGACGCGGTCCAGCTGGGCCACCGCATGCTCGACCGCGCGCTGGAGGCGATGGACAGCTCGCTGGAGCGCCTGCCGAAGGGGCGCCTGGATGCGTTCCTGGCCGAACACCGTTACCCCCGCCTGGAGGCCCTGCTGGCCGAAGTGGCGCTGGGCAACTGGATGCCCAACCAGGCCGCGCAGGCGCTGATGGCCTACGCCGAGCTGCGCGGTGGGGCGCATTCGAAGCATTCGCAGGAGAAGATCCTGATCAATGGCAGCGAGCGCGGCGTGGTCAGCTTCGCCAATTGCTGCCAGCCGATTCCGGGCGACGACATCATGGGCTACCACACCGCCGGCAAGGGCATCGTGGTGCACCGTCTGGATTGCCCGAACCTGGCCGAGCTGCGCAAGTCGCCGGAGCGCTGGGTGCCGATCGGGTGGGATACGACGGTGTCGGGTGATTACGACACGTCCTTGATCGTGGAAGTGGAGAACGGGACCGGCGTGCTGGCCCAGTTGGCGGCGGCGATCGCGCAGAGCCATTCGAACATCGAACGGGTCGATTACCTGGATCGCGATTTCAATGCGGCGGTGCTGTGTTTCAACGTGCAGGTACGTGACCGGAACCATCTGGCGGAGGTGATGCGCAGGTTGCGGCGGTTGTCGGTCGTGCAATCGGTCCGCAGGCAATAAGCCGCGTTCCGTAGAGCCGACCGTTGGTCGGCTGCCTGCACGCCATGCGGCGATGATCGATATGGTCGGCCTGCCGACCGATCGTCTTCGTCATTCTCCGGCCAGCCGACCAATCGTCTTCGTCATTCTCCGGCCAGCCGACCAACGGTCGGCTCTACCAGGGATTGCGGCTTCGGGCCTCGGCTTCGGCGGTACAATGGTGGGCCCACTTTTGTTCCCTGGAGCTCCCATGTCCCGCCAGATCATCACCAGCGCCAACGCCCCGGCCGCGATCGGTCCGTATTCGCAGGCCGTGCGCGCCGGCAATACCGTGTACTTCTCCGGCCAGATCCCGCTGGACCCGGCCACCGGTGACATCGTTGGTGCCGGCGACATCGAGGCGCAGGCCCGCCGTGCGTTCGACAATCTGAAGGCCGTGGCCGAAGAAGCCGGCGGTTCGCTGGACCAGATCGTCCGCCTGGGCCTGTACCTGACCGATCTGGGCGAGTTCGCCAAGGTCAATGCGGTGATGCAGGACTACTTCAAGGCGCCGTTCCCGGCGCGTTCGACCATCGAAGTGTCGGGCCTGCCGAAGGCGGCCAACTTCGAAGTCGATGCGGTGATGGTGCTCGACCAGGCCTGACGTGGCGCGGTCACGGGCTCCCGCACCGGCGCTGGCCGCGGCCGGGGAGGCATCGTTGTCGATGCTCTCCGGCATCGGGCCGGCGGTGGCGACCAAGCTGGCTGCCCGTGGCCTGTCCTCGCTGCAGGATCTGTGGCTGCACCTGCCGCTGCGCTATGAAGACCGGACCCGGCTGACCACCATCGCCCGGTTGCAGCCGGGCGTGGCGGCGCAGGTGGAAGGAAGGGTGAGTGCGGTCGAGCGCGGTTTCCGTGGTCGGCCGGTGCTCAAGGTCGCCATCGAAGATGATTCCTACGGCACGCTGGTGCTGCGGTTTTTCCACTTCCGCGCCCAGCAGGTCTCGCAGTTCGCCGTGGGCACGCGCATCCGCTGCTACGGCACCGCCAAGCCCGGTCATCTCGGGCTGGAGATCGTCCACCCCAGCTACCGGGTGATGGGCAGCAATGACGATGACGAGCTCGGTGACAGCCTCGACCCGGTCTATCCGGCGGTCGAAGGGGTCGGGCCGGCGACGATGCGCCGGTTCATCGGGCTGGCGCTGGACCGGTTGCCGGAAGAATCCACGCTGGAACTGCTGCCGGCGGGCTGGTTGTCCGGGCTGGGCCTGCCCTCGCTGCGCAGTGCGCTGTTGACCGTGCACCGGCCACCGCCGGATGCGGATCTGGCGGCGCTGGCCGCGGGGCGGCATCCGGCGCAACGCCGGCTGGCGATGGAAGAACTGCTGGCACATCACCTCAGCCTGCGGCGTCAGCGCATGGCGCTGCAGGCCCATCACGCGCCGTCGCTGCGCGGGCAGGGCGCGTTGGTGGCCCAGCTGCGCGACAGCCTGCCGTTCCAGTTGACCGGTGCGCAGCAGCGCGTGTTCGAGCAGATCCGCAAAGACCTGGCCAAGGCGCATCCGATGCTGCGGCTGGTGCAGGGCGATGTCGGCTCGGGCAAGACCGTGGTCGCCGCCCTGGCGGCGATGCTGGCGGTGGAGCGGGGCAAGCAGGTCGCGCTGGCCGCGCCGACCGAACTGCTGGCCGAGCAGCACATGAACAATCTTCGCGCCTGGCTGGCCCCGCTGGGCGTGCGCACCGCATGGCTGGCCGGCAAGGTCACCGGCAAGGCGCGCGCCAAGGTGCTGGCCGAGGTCGCCTCGGGCGAGGCACAGGTGGTGGTCGGCACGCACGCGCTGATGCAGGAAAGCGTGGTGTTCAAGGACCTGGCGCTGGCGATCGTCGATGAGCAGCACCGCTTCGGCGTGCATCAACGCCTGGCCCTGCGCGACAAGGGCGCCGACGGACGCAGCGTGCCGCACCAGCTGGTGATGACGGCCACGCCGATTCCGCGCACCCTGGCGATGTCCGAGTACGCCGATCTGGACGTGTCGGCCATCGACGAACTGCCCCCCGGGCGCACGCCGGTGCAGACCGTGGCGCTCAACAACGACCGTCGCCCGGAGCTGATCGAACGCATCGCGGTGGCGTGCCGCGAAGGCCAGCAGGTGTACTGGGTCTGCACGCTGATCGAAGAAAGCGAAGAACTCGATGCCACGCCGGCCCAGGCCACGTTCGAATCGCTGCAGGCGTTGTTGCCCGGTGTGCGCGTCGGGCTCGTGCACGGGCGGCTGAAGGCGAGCGAGAAGCTGGCCACGATGGTTGCCTTCAAGGCCGGCGAAATCGATCTGCTGGTCGCCACCACCGTGATCGAAGTGGGCGTGGACGTGCCCAATGCGTCGTTGATGATCATCGAGAACGCCGAGCGCCTCGGGCTGGCCCAGCTGCACCAGCTGCGCGGCCGGGTAGGGCGCGGCTCGGCGGTGTCGCGCTGCGTGCTGCTGTACCAGGCGCCGCTGTCGAACATGGCGCGCGAGCGGCTGGAGACGATGCGGCAGACCAACGATGGTTTCCTGATCGCGGAGAAGGACCTGGAACTGCGTGGCCCCGGCGAACTGCTGGGGACGCGGCAGACCGGCCTGGCCGGGTTCCGCATGGCCGATCTGGCCCGCGATGCGGACCTGCTGCCGGGCGTGCACGATCTGGCCGAGCGGCTGCTGGCGGAGGCGCCTGACGTGGCCGACCAGGTAGTGCGGCGCTGGATCGGCACGGCCGTGCGCTACGCGTCGGCGTAAAGCAGCGCCGAAACGGCCCATCCGGTCGTGGGCGGGCCGATCGACGCGGCACCATTGAACCCTGCGCCGACCAACGGTCGGTACCTGCCTGCGCCCGAGCCCCCCCCCGCCTTGTATTTGTCATGGCAGGGTGCGAAAGTCCCTTGCCGATTATCAAGACGGCAACGATGAGCAAGAAGATTCCGCTGTTGATCGACACCGACCCGGGTGTCGATGATGCCCTGGCCCTGTTGATGGCCTTCGCCGATGAGCGCCACGATATCGTTGGCCTGACCATCGCCGCCGGCAACGTTGGCCTGGACCACACGGTCCGCAATGCCCTGAAACTCTGCGAAGTGGCTGGCCGCGACGATGTGCCGGTCTACGCCGGTACCGCCGATCCGCTGCTGCACCCCTCCGTTGATGCCGCCCACGTGCATGGCGCCGACGGCTTTGGCGATGTGAACCTGCCGGCCGCCAAGCGCCAGGCCGAGGCCGAGCATGCCGCGCTGGCGATCCTGCGCCTGTCGCACGAATACGCCGGTGAACTGTTCCTGGTCGCGCTCGGCCCGCTGACCAACCTGGCCCTGGCCCTGAAACTCGACCCGACCCTGCCGCAGCGCGTGAAGCGCTTCCTGGTGATGGGCGGGGCGGTGACCTGCCACGGCAACATCACCCCGGCGGCCGAGTTCAACATCGCCTTCGATCCCGAAGCGGCGCACGTGGTGTTCACCGGCTTCCCGCACATCGAGGTGGCCGATTGGGAAGCCACGGTCGCCCACGGCCTGCTGCATGCGGATGTCGAGAAGTGGCTGGCGGCCGATACCGACAAGGCCCGCTTCTACGAGTTGATCTCGCGCCAGACCCGCCTGTGGTCCGAAGACAGCCGTGGCGAGCGCTGGTTCGCCGCCGATGCCCTGGCCATGGCCTGGGCGCTGCAGCCCGAGGGTGCCCTGCGGGTCGAATCGCGTCCCCTGAACGTGGAACTGGCCGGCGTGCACAGCCGGGGTGCTACCATTGTCGACTGGAACCGCCAGACCGGGCAGCCTGACAACACCCAGCTGCTGATGGCCTACGACCAGGGTCGCTTCGAGGCCCAGGTGAGGGCGGCACTCGGCGTCTGACGACGCCGCTGCGGCGGACCTTTCGCACGGTTGATGGACCCGGCTTGCCCTTTGCGGCGGCCGGGACTATAATGCCGCTCTTGACCACCAGCCCTTATTACGGTGCGCGCCCATGAAGGCCGATATTCATCCTGCTTACCGCGACGTGGTTTTCCACGACGTTACCTCTGATTTCAAGATCCTGACCCGTTCGACCATGTCCACCAAGGACACGATCAAGTGGGAAGACGGCAACGAGTACCCGCTCGTCAAGGTTGAAATCTCCTCGGCTTCGCATCCGTTCTACACGGGCAAGCACAAGGTGATCGACACCAGCGGCCGTATCGACAAGTTCCAGAAGCGTTTCGGCAAGCCGGCGCCGACCGCGGCCTGAGCTGTCAACGCAGCTGCATGAAAACAACGGTCGCCTTGGCGGCCGTTGTTTTTTGTTGTTTCCGGATTGCTGAACGCCAGGTGAGGCCCGTGTGCCCCGCCGACGGAACGCTGTGTCCGTGATCGGGCGCCATGCCTTGGGACGACTGCAACAGCGCCTTTGCCGCGACCCGGAACCTGCGTCTACGACTTCCGTCCTAGGGCGTCGAAAATGTTGCTGTGCGATAATGGCGGGATCCACGATAACGATCGTGGACTTCCTTCACGTGCCTGACCCATGCGCTTGGGCGGGCGCCTTCCCTCGAGGAGCGCACACAGTGTCCGATCTTGATCAGGTCACGCTCAACGCCGGCGACAAGTCGGTTGTTCTGCCAGTCATCAAACCCACGCTCGGCAACGATTGCGTCGATATCTCGAAGCTGACCAAGGAAACCGGTCTCTTCACGTACGACTCCGGCTTCACCGCCACCGCCAGCTGCAAGTCCGCCATCACCTACATCGACGGTGACAAGGGCGTGCTGCTGTATCGCGGCTATCCCATCGAGCAGCTCTCGGAAAAGTCGAGCTACGTCGAAGTGGCCTACCTGCTGATCAACGGCGAGCGTCCGAGCGCCGAGCAGCTGAAGGCCTTCACCGACGAGCTGGCCGCCGAGGCCGATGTGGATCCGTCGATCAACACGCTGATCGGCAGCTTCGCCAAGGATGCCCATCCGATGGCCATCCTGACCGCCGCCATCGCGCAGCTGTCGGGCATCTACCACGCCTCGCTGGATCTGTCCGACGCCGAACAGCGTCGCCACGCCGCCGTGCGCCTGATCGCCAAGGTGCCGACCCTGTCGGCCCTGATCTACCGCCACGGCAAGGGCCTGCCGGCCAACAAGCCGGACACCTCGCTGGATTACGTCAGCCGCTTCCTGAAGCAGACCTTCGAGTCGGCCGATGGCACCTACGAGCTGAACCAGGACGTGGTCAAGGCACTGGATCTGCTGTTCATCCTGCACGCCGATCACGAGCAGAACGCCTCGACCTCGACCGTGCGCCTGGTCGGTTCGACCGGTGCCAACCCGTATGCGTCGGTCGCCGCTGGCGTCACCGCGCTGTGGGGTCCGGCCCACGGCGGTGCCAACGAAGCCGTGCTGAAGATGCTCGAAGAAATCGGCACCGCCGACAACGTCGAGTCGGCCGTGCTCAAGGCCAAGGACAAGACCTCCGGCTTCCGCCTGATGGGCTTTGGGCACCGCGTGTACAAGAACTTCGACCCGCGTGCCAAGGTCATCGGCGTGATGACCGGCAAGGTGCTGGAACAGCTGGGCGTGCAGGATCCGCTGCTGGACGTGGCCGTCAAGCTGGAGCAGGCCGCGCTGCAGGATGACTACTTCGTCGCCCGCAAGCTGTACCCGAACGTCGATTTCTACAGCGGCATCATCTACAAGGCGCTGCAGATCCCGACCGAAATGTTCACCGTCATGTTCGCCCTGGGCCGTACCTCCGGCTGGGTCGCCCATTGGCTGGAACAGCAGGTCGATCCGGAAATGAAGATCGGCCGTCCGCGCCAGGTCTACACCGGCAGCGACGTGCGTGACTACCAGGGCTGATCGCCCCGGCAGGTCATGATGAAAACGCCCCGCATCGCGGGGCGTTTTCTTTTCCCGGCGGTGCCGGACGGTGACCACTGGATCAGTGGCATGAACCGCTTCTGACTCTTCGCGTCGCAAACACCTCTTTTCGTACATGTTGCATGGGCGTCACGGCCGTCGAGGTACACCCTTGGTCATACCCCCACAGCATGGAGTCCAGATGAACCGTCTGATTGCCCTTTTTGCCCTCGCCGTACCGGTGAGTGTGTTCAGTCCCGGTGCGCATGCCCAGTACACCGGCCCGGGCGCCACCAGCGCCGTCACCACGGTGGCGGAAGCCCGCAGCCAGCGTGACGACCAGCCCGTCGTGCTGCGCGGCGCGCTGATCGCCAAGATCGGGCACGAGCGCTATCGCTTCAAGGACGCCACCGGCGAGATCGATGTCGAGATCGATGACAAGGATCTGCCCGCCCACCAGGCGGTGAGCGCGACGACGGTGGTGGAACTGCACGGCGAAGTGGATACGCATCGCTTCAAGCCCACCGATATCGATGTGGAGCACGTAAGCATCGTCGGCCCGCGCTGAGCCGCTGAACCGCCGGACTGCCTGGCGCCCCGCACCCCGGGGCGTTCTGCCTGCAGTTCCGCGTGTCAGCGGGTGTGAGCGTAGCGGCTGGGCGATGTCCCCAGCACGCGCCGGAACGCCGATGAAAACGCACTGGGGCTGGCGTAGCCCAGGTCCAGTGCGACCCGGGTGACCGGCTGGCCGTGACCCAGCCGTTCAATCGCGGCGAGCAGGCAGACCTGTTGGCGCCATTCGGCAAAGCTCACCCCGGTTTCCACGCGGAACTGGCGCGTGAAGGTACGCCGGCTCATGCCCGCGTCGGCGGCGATCTGGTCCAGGCCAGTCGTGATCGCAGGCCGGTCCAATACCTGCTGGCAGGCGCGGACAAGGCGCGGGTCGCAGGGCAGCGGTGCATGCAGGGACAGGCGCGGCATGGCGGCCATCTCTGCGACGAGCAGCTGCATCAGCCGGCCGGCGCGACCGCGCTGGTCGTACATCGCCGGCAGGTCGATTGCATCGTCCAGCAGATGCCGCAGCAGCGGCGAGACGCCGTAGACGCCGCAGCGCGCAGGCAACTCGACCGCGGCGACTTCCTCGGCGGCCACGAACACATTGAGCATCGTGACCGGGCCGCGCATGGTCATCGCATGCGTGATGCCCGCGGGCACCCAGCATGCGCGCTGCGGCGGTACCAGCCAGTGCCCCTCGGACGTGCTCAGGCTGATGGTGCCGCGCGAGGCGAAAGCGAACTGGCCGCGCCGGTGCGCGTGTGCCGGGAAGACCGATCCGGCGGCATGGTCGTTCGCGGTAACGACCACGGCGCGCGGGAGGTCTTCGTAGGGATCGAGCAGGGCGTTGCGCATGGCCCGGATTCTATCGTCATTGACCTGGCATCGAAGGCGGGCCATGCGCGGCCGGCTTAGCATCACCCCCCGCTTCCTTCCTGATGCTGCAGCCATGGCCAATACCTTTCACCGCGTCGGCACCGGCGCGCACCCTGTCCTGGTGCTGCATGGCTGGTTCGGCGACGCGCATGCGTTCGCGCCGATCGAGCCGTGGCTGTCCGGCGACGTGTTCAGCTACGTCTTCATGGATTGCCGCGGCTACGGTGGCATGCACGATGCGCGCGGCGAATTCACGATCGAGGAGATCGCCACGGACGCGCTCACCCTGGCCGATGCGCTGGGCATCGACACCTTCAGCGTGGTCGGCCATTCCATGGGTGGCATGGCCATCGAGCGCATCGCGGTGCTCGCACCGGACCGTGTGCGTGCGCTGGTCGCGGTTGCACCGGTACCTTGTGGGGGCATCGCGCATGAGCCGCCGACGCGACGACTGCTGGAGGCGGCAGCGGGCAGTGCGCAGATCCGTCGCGGCATCATCGATCGCAGCACCGGCGGGCGGCTGCCCGGCACATGGCTGGACTGGAAGGCGCAGTACTCGATGCAGCGCGCCTCGGCGGAGGCGTTCGCAGCCTATTTCCCGGCGTGGGCCGACACCGATTTCAGTGCCGGGATCGTGGGCCGACATCCAGTGAAGGTGCTGGTCGGCGAGCACGATCCGGTGTTCAACGCTGCGCTGATGGAGCGGACATACCTGCGCCGCTATGCGCACGCGTCCCTCGAGGTGCTGGGCAACGCCGGGCATTACCCGATGAATGAAACCCCGCTGGCCCTGGTCACGGCCATCGAGCGGTTTCTCGCCCCGTTCGGCGATGCCTGACCTGGCCCACCGGAGCAGGGGGCTCAGCGGCTGCCGAGGTACCCCTCGATCTCACTGTCGGCCAGCAGCTCGCGCAGCTGCGCCGCCGAGGCACGCCGCATCGGCTTTTCATCGATGGCCGAGAGCGGCGGCTGGCGCAGGCCATCGTAGGGCAGCACGGCGATGTCGAACGTCAGCGCTTCGGCACTGAAGATCCAGACCGGTGCATCCAGGCTGCGCTCGCGGTCCAGCCGCAGCCGGCGCGTACGCGATTCGGCCGGGATGCCGTGTTCGTCGAAGAAGCGCTGCACCGCATCGGCATCGTCGCTGTGCACCTGCAGCTGCACGGGACTGTTGGCATCGGCGGTGCCATCGAGCACCGGGCCGCACAGGCGCGGCGAGAACGTCTTGAGGAACTCCATCGCGCGCAGGGCGGCCTCGCGGCGCTGGCGCAGCTGCGCACCATGGTCGGCACCGGCAAACAGGCGCTGGTACTCACGCAGGGCGTCTTCGATCTCGGTGTTGCGGGGCAGGGAGGCATCGTCATGGATGCCGAGCCGTGTCGCGGCCTTGAGCTTGGCCTGGTGGTAATCGCGGATGCCGCCCTCGGCCATCAGGCGGGCGGCCTCATGCGCCAACTGGTGGCGGCGCTCACGGGTCTGCGTGGCTGCATGCTGACGGGCTCGATGCATGACCGGTACTCCTTGGCGACCTGCACGGCAATGTACACCGGCCATGTGACAGGCGGGTAGAGCCACGCCATGCGTGGCTGTGCCTGCGATCAGGGATTGCGTGCAGCCACCCATGGGGCGGCTACCGGAGCGATGGGGCGGACGATACGCCGGAGGGGGGCGCCGGGCGTACCCGGCGCACGCAGTCAGAAGATATCGAACGCGGCGTCGTCGGCCTGCGGGGTGTGGCTGTTGAAGTCGTACTCCTCCAGCTTCTCCATGTCTTCGACCTTGACCCACTCGGTGGCGCCGTTGAGCGTGGCCTGGACCATGCCCGACGGCGGCTCGTTCTGCGCGATCGGCGTGTCCTTGAGCGCCACGCGCATGTACTCGATCCAGATCGGCAGGGCGGCGCGGCCGCCGTATTCGCGGTAGCCGAGCGAGCGGAAGTCGTCGCGGCCGACCCACACGGTGGTCGCGTACGGGCCACCGAAACCGGAGAACCAGGCATCGCGGTGATCGTTGGTCGAGCCGGTCTTGCCGCCCACGTCCTCGCGGCCGAGCACCTTGGCCGCGGTGCCGGTGCCGCGCTGGACCACGTCGCGCATCATCGAGTTCAGCTGGTAGGCGGTACGCGCATCGATCGCGCGCGGCGCGACCTTGGCATCCGGGTTGACCGGCACCGGGGCCGGTGCCTCGGCAGCGGCGGTCGCCTGCTGGGGCTTGGCCGGTGCGGTGTTTGCCGCCGGCGCGGAGCCGAAGTTGAACCCGTCCACCACCTGGCTGACCGGCACGCCGCTGTTGCCGGCGCAATCGCGGCAGGCAACAGCCGGGTTTTCCTTGAACACTTCCACGCCATCACGGTCGGTGACCCGATCGATCAGCCAGGTATCGACCCGCGAGCCGCCGTTGGCGAACACCGCGTAACCGCGGGCCACCGAGAGCGGGGTCAGCGACGCGGTGCCCAGCGACATCGACAGGTTCGGTGGCAGCTCGGCCTCGGCGAAGCCGAATTCGCTGATGTACTTGCGCGCGTAGTCCACGCCCATGCCGTCGAGCAGGCGCACCGAGACCAGGTTGCGCGACTGCACCAGCGCTTCACGCAGGCGCATCGGGCCACGGAAGCCGCCGCCATCGTTCTGCGGCGACCAGGTCTTGCCGCGGCGGTCGCGGAACACGACCGGGGCGTCGAGCACGATCGAGGCCGGGTTGAAGCCCTTGTCGAAGGCCGCCGCGTAGATGAAGGGCTTGAAGCTCGAGCCCGGCTGGCGGCGCGCCTGGGTGGCGCGGTTGAACTTGTTGCCCGAGAAGCTGAAGCCACCGACCAACGCTTTGAGTGCGCCGTTTTCGGCATCCAGCGAGACCAGCGCAGCCTGGCCGCGCGGGATCTGGTCGAGCAGCCACTCGCCTTCTTTCTCGCCGGCGCGCACGCGTACGATGTCGCCGCGGGTGACCAGTTTGGCCGGGGTCTTGCTGGTCCAGCGCGCGGCGTTGGCCGGCAGCACCACTTCGCTGCGGTTGCCCAGCACCACGGTGGCGCTGCCATCGGCCGCGGTGGCGGCGACGATCGCCGGCAGCAGGCCGGTCTGCGCCGGAATGCCGGACAGCTTGGTGGCCAGCGCGGCGGCATCGGCGTCGGCCGGGACCTCCACGTGCTGCTCCACGCCGTGCCAACCGTGGCGGTGGTCGTAGGCCAGCAGGCCGTCGCGCACCGAGAGGTTGGCCGCGGTCTGCAGTTCGGCGTTGATCGTGGTGGTCACGTGGTAACCCTTGTTGACCACGTCGCCGCCGAAGCGGGCGATCATTTCCTGGCGGACCAGCTCGGCCACGTACGGGGCCTCCACCTGCAGCGGCGGCTCATGCGCGGTGGCGTGCATCGGCACGGCCTTGGCCGCGTCCGCCTCGGCCTGGGAGATGAAGCCCAGGCTGGCCATGCGCTGCAGCACATAGAAGTCGCGGCGCTCGCGGGCGCGCTCGGGGTTGCTCAGCGGGTTGCCGCTGGAGGGGAACTTGGGGATGCCGGCCAGCGAGGCCATTTCGTCCAGGTCCAGCTCGCCCAGCTTCTTGCCGTAGTAGAACTCGGCCGCGGCGGCCACGCCGTAGGCGCGGTTGCCGAAGAAGCTCTTGTTGAGATACAGCTCGAAGATCTCGTCCTTGCTCAGCTCGCTCTCGATCTTCCGCGCCAGCAGGATCTCGGCCAGCTTGCGGGTGTAGCTGTACTCCGAGCTCAGGAAGAACTGGCGGGCGACCTGCTGGGTGATGGTCGAACCACCGGGCACGCGCTTGTCGTTGGTGGTGGCCAGCAGCCACACCGCGCGGCCGATGCCCTTGTAGTCCACGCCGCCGTGCTCGTAGAAGCGCGCGTCCTCGGTGGCCAGGAAGGCCTGCTTGAGGCGCTCGGGGACGTCCTTCATGGTGATGGGGGTGCGCCGGGTCTCGCCGAACACCGCCATCAGCTTGCCATCGCTGGCATAGACGTACATGGGCTCCTGCATCTCGACGTCGCGCAGGGTCTGCACGTCCGGGAGCTTGGAGGAGACGGCGTAGTAAAGGCCGCCGGCAACCGCGGCGCCGATCAATGCCAGGACCAGGAACGCGACCAGCATCCAGCGCAGCCAACGGCGAAGACGTGTCATCAGTGACAGATTCCGATTGCGAATTTCGTGGTCGCAGAGTATAGATTACGCAAGGGAACGGCTGGGGGTGTTCCCGGGGAGAGCAGTCGATCACCGTCTGGGGACGCGTGAAACGAGCAGTGATGCCCGTTTTACAGCTTGACGGTTGCGATTTGCAAAAAAAACGTTATTAATGCGCGGTCGCAGGTTCTGCGTCCAAGTGCCCATCGGCAGGGGAGAAACCGTGGGGCTTATCCCAAAAAGCCAGTCGCCTCTTATCGGCGTCGATATCAGCTCGACTGCAGTAAAGCTGTTGCAGTTATCCCGCAGCGGCAATCGTTTCCGCGTGGAACATTACGCCGTGGAACCACTCCCGCCGAATGCGGTCGTGGAAAAGAACATCGTGGAGGTCGAAGCGGTCGGGGAGGCCATTCGACGTGCCGTGAACCGCTCCGGAACCAAGGCACGCCATGCGGCGGCAGCCGTGGCCGGGTCGGCCGTGATCACCAAGCTGATCCCGATGCCCGCCGACCTGGACGAGAACGACATGGAAGCCCAGGTCGAGCTCGAGGCGGTCAACTACATCCCGTACCCGATCGAGGAAGTGAACCTCGACTTCGAAGTGCTGGGTGCGATTCCGAACAACCCGGAAATGGTCCAGGTGCTGCTGGCTGCCTCGCGTTCAGAGAACGTCGAGCTGCGCCAGTCGGCACTGGAGCTGGGCGGGCTGGTGGCGCGGGTCATGGACGTGGAGGCCTTCGCGGTCGAGAACGCCTTTGCCCTGGTCGCCAGCGAGCTGCCGGTGGCCAGTGATGGCGTGGTCGCGCTGGTGGACATCGGCGCCACCATGACCACCCTGAATGTCCTGCGTGGCGGCCGCAGCCTGTACAGCCGCGAACAGGTGTTCGGCGGCAAGCAGCTGACCGACGAAGTGATGCGCCGTTACGGGCTGACCTATGAAGAGGCCGGCCTGGCCAAGCGCCAGGGCGGGCTGCCGGAAAGCTACGAGATGGAAGTGCTCGAGCCGTTCAAGGAAGCCACGGTCCAGCAGATCAGTCGCCTGCTGCAGTTCTTCTATGCAGGCAGCGAGTTCAACCGGGTCGACCACATCGTGCTCGCCGGCGGCTGCGCGGCCCTGACCGGCCTGCCGGACATGGTGGAAGAGCAGCTGGGCGTGGCCACCGTGGTGGCCAACCCGCTGGCACAGATGACCCTGGGCCCGAAAGTGCAGGCACACGCCCTGGCCCAGGACGCCCCGGCGCTGATGATCGCCACCGGTCTGGCGCTGAGGAGCTTTGACTGATGGCGCGCATCAATTTATTGCCCTGGCGCGCCGAGCGGCGCAAGCAACGCCAGCGCGACTTCTACGCGATGCTCGGTGCCGCCGCCATCGGCGGTCTGCTGCTGTCGCTGTTGATCTGGTTCTATTACGACCGCCAGGTCAGCGGGCAGGTGGATCGCAACACCTTCCTGCAGGCCGAGATCGACAAGGTCAAGGAGCAGAACAAGGAAATCGAACGCCTGGACCGCCAGAAGGACCGCCTGCTGGCACGCAAGGGCGTGATCGAGGAACTGCAGGCCAAGCGCTCGCAGATGGTGCATCTGTTCGATGCGCTGGTGCGGACCATCCCGGACGGGGTGGTGCTGACCACGCTCAAGCAGGAAGGCGACGTGCTGACCCTGGAAGGGCGCACGCAGTCCAATGCGCGCGTCAGTGCCTACATGCGCAACCTGGAAAGCTCGGGCTGGATGACCAACCCGGAGCTGTCGATCATCGAGGCCAAGGCGCCGGACAAGGAGAAGACCTCCACCGCCCCCGGGCAGCTGCTGGACATCAAGTCCCTGCCGTACATGTTCGTGGTCAAGGTGAACCTGCCCGCACAGAGCGATGCCGCCCTGTCCGCGGATGGTTCGGTGGTCGATACCACCACCGCCGCCGCGCCGGTTGCCCCGGTCGCCCCTCTGTCCGCCGCCCCGGCCGCGCCATCGCAGGATCCGGCCGCCGCACCGGCAGGGTCGGCCGCTCCGGACGCTGCCGCACCGGCCAAGCCGGCCGGTAGCCGCATTGTTCCGACCACGCCGCCCGCACCTCCGCCGGCGCCTGCCAATGCGCCGGAGGGGAGCCAGCAATGAGCCAGAAGATCAACCTCAAAGAGCTGGACTTCAACAACATCGGCAACTGGCCGCAGCAGGCCAAGGTCGTGTTCTGCGTCGTCCTCGCCCTGTTCATCGTGGTCATGGGCTGGTTCCTGCTGATCAGCGGCAAGCGCGACGAGCTCTCGGCCCTGGTCAACAAGGAAGCCGAGCTGCGCACCGAGTTCGAGAAAGAACAGGGCCGTGCGGTCAATCTGGAGCCGCTCAAGCAGCAGCTGACCCAGATGGAGCAGGTGCTGCAGCAGATGCTGCGCCAGTTGCCCAGCAAGACCGAAATGCCGGACCTGATCATCGACATCTCGCAGACGGCGCTCTCCAGCGGGCTGGCCAACGAGCTGTTCCAGCCCGGTGCCGAGCAGCCCAAGGAGTTCTACGCCGAGAAGCCGATCGCCCTGCGCATGGTGGGCAGTTACCACCAGTTCGGTGCCTTCGTCAGTGGCGTGGCCTCGCTGCCGCGCGTGGTCATCCTGACCATGCACGACATCAACCTGAAGCCCAAGGATCCCAAGACCGGCATCACCGCCCGCAGCGGTGCGCTGGAGTTGTCCGGAACGGTCAAGACCTACCGTTACCTGGATGACGTGGAGATGGAAGCCCAGGAGAAAGCCGCTGCCGAGCAGGAAAAGGCCGCCAAGGGAGGCCGGAAATGAGCCGCTTGAACCCGACCGCACGGGTATGCGGCCTGTTGGGCGTGGTGCTGCTGGCCGGCTGCGCCCGCGGCGTGACCAGCACGCCCGGCGATGCACCGAACCTGGAAAAGTGGGTGGCCGACGTGCGTGCACGCCCGGCACCGCCGCTTGAACCGTTGCCGGTGATGCAGCAGTTCGAGACGTTTGAGTATTCCGCGCAGGGGATGCGCGACCCGTTCACCGACGCCTGGACCAATCCGCAAGGGGGATCGGGGCTGCGTCCGGATCCGAACCGCCGCAAGGAGCCGCTGGAAGATTTCCCGCTGGACAGCCTGGACATGGTGGGTTCGATCGGCCGTGGGGGCGGACTCGTCGTGCTGGTGATGGCACCGGACAAGGTCACCTATCGGGTGCGTCCGGGCGTCTATCTGGGGCAGAGCGACGGGCGGGTGACCGGGGTCTTCGAGGACCGGATTGAGCTGATTGAACTGGTGCCGGATGGCGCGGGTGGCTGGCTGGAACGGCCGGCAACGCTCGCGCTTGAAGATCAATGAATGATTATGGGGATAGCACGATGACCTTTTCCAACGCCCTGCGGCTGCGTCCGGTCCGGCGGCAGAAGCTGATCCACCTGTGCGCGCTGGGAGTCGCGCTCATGGTGGCCAACGGCACGCTGATGGCGGCCACGCCCAGCGGCGCCGTGCCAAAACCGGCGGCCACCACCGCGCCGGCGACTGCGCCGGCCTCGCTGTCGGTGTCCAAGATCGACTTCAAGCGCGGCGACGATGGCGCCGGCCGGCTGATCCTGCAGTTTGACGGTCAGGGCGCCAGCCCGGATCTGCGCAGCCAGGGCAACAGCGTCGTCATCGACGTGGGTAATGCGCGCCTGCCGGAAAACCTGCAGAAGCCGATCAACGTGACCGACTTCGCCACCCCGGTGCAGCGCATCGACGCCAAGCCGTATGGCGGCGGCACCCAGCTGGTGCTCAACACCAACACCGCGTTCGAATCGCTGGCCTACCAGAGCGGCAACGAGTACGTGGTGGAGATCAGCCCGCGCCAGGCGGCCCCGGCAACCGGTGCGGTCAATGCCGCCACGGTCAGCCAGGCGGCGGCGTCCGTCGCCCAGCGCGGCTACAGCGGCAAGCCGGTGACCTTCAACTTCCAGGACGTGCCGGTACGTACCGTGCTGCAGCTGGTGGCCGAGGAATCCAACCTCAACGTGGTCGCCTCCGACAGCGTCCAGGGCAATGTGACCCTGCGCCTGATCAATGTACCGTGGGACCAGGCGCTGGACATCGTGCTGCGTGCCAAGGGCCTGGACAAGCGCCGCGATGGCGGCGTGATCTGGGTTGCACCGCAGCCGGAGCTGGCCAAGTTCGAGCAGGACAAGGAAGACGCGCGCATCGCGATCGAGAATCGCGAGGACCTGGTCACCGATTACATCCAGATCAACTACCACAACGCTGCGGTGATCTTCAAAGCGCTGACCGAGGCCAAGGGTATCGGCGGCGGCAACAGCGGCAGCGGCGGCAGTGGCAGCGGCAGCAATTCGCAGGAAGAAAGTGGCTTCCTGTCCTCGCGTGGCCGGATCGTGGCCGACGAGCGCACCAATACGCTGATGATCAGCGACATCCCGAAGAAGATCGCGCGGATGCGCGAGCTGATCAACGTGATCGACCGCCCGGTCGATCAGGTGCTGATCGAAAGCCGGATCGTGATCGCCACCGACACCTTCGCACGCGAGCTCGGCGCGAAGTTCGGCATCAGCGGCAGCCGCGACAACGTGTACTTCAGCGGCGACCTCGGGCAGAACGGCAAGAACATCAACGACCGTGCGGCCAAGGACTTCGAATACCAGAAGGCCATCAACGAGTGGGTGGCCGGAGGCCGCACCGGCGCGATCCCGGTCCGTGCGCCGTCCACCATCAACAGCGGGTTGAACTGGAACCTGCCGGTGGACGCGCTCAAGAGCCCCGGCTCGCTGGCGCTGTCGATCCTCAATGCCGGTTATCTGCTGGACGTCGAACTGTCGGCCATGCAGGAAGAATCCCGCGGCGAAGTGATCTCCAACCCGCGCGTGGTGACCACCAACCAGCGCGAAGCGGTGATCAAGCAGGGTAAGGAAATCGGCTACGTCACCATCAGCGGTGGCGGTGCCGGCGGTGTGGCCCAGGCCAACGTGCAGTTCAAGGAAGTGGTGCTGGAGTTGAAGGTCACCCCGACCATCACCAACGACAACCGCGTGTTCCTGAACATGGCGGTCAAGAAGGATGAAGTGGACAGCTACATCGTCCTGGATGGCTACGGCACCGTGCCGACCATCAACCGCCGGGAAGTGAACACCGCCGTGCTGGTCGATGATGGCCAGACCGTGGTGATCGGTGGCGTGTATGAGTTCACCGACCGCAACAGCGTCAACAAGGTACCGTTCCTGGGCGACGTGCCGTTCCTGGGCAATCTGTTCAAGAAGCGCAGCCGCAACAAGGACAAGGCCGAACTGCTGGTGTTCGTGACCCCCAAGGTGCTGCGCGTGTCCCGGACCACCCCGGCCGTGAATTGATACGCACCCTCATGCAGTGAGGAAAGGGCCGCCGCGTGCGGCCCTTTCTGCGTTCAGCCAATCTTGATGTCGTAACCGGCGCTGTCCTGCCATCATGGCGATGGAACCTCTGCCCACCGTGGAGGTCACATGGATGCCATGAATCTGCCGCCCCCCATGCCCGATACCCCCACGCCCGCTCCGGTGGAGCACGACCGCCTGCACGATGCCTTCCGCGCGCTGCGC
The DNA here is from genome assembly GCF_026241915.1 of Stenotrophomonas sp. RIT-551. NCBI lineage: Bacteria > Pseudomonadati > Pseudomonadota > Gammaproteobacteria > Lysobacterales > Lysobacteraceae > Stenotrophomonas > Stenotrophomonas sp. RIT-551. The sequence goes on from NZ_JAPJIU010000005.1 coordinate 192,182, forward strand.
GATGGTCTGTCGTCCGAAATCGTCGGCCAGAGCGCGCTCGTCGAGCGCCTGCTGACCGCACTGCTGGCGGATGGCCACCTGCTGGTTGAAGGCGCCCCGGGCCTGGCCAAGACCACCGCGATCCGTGCCCTGGCCGCCCGGCTGGATGCGGATTTCTCGCGCGTGCAGTTCACCCCGGACCTGCTGCCGGCCGACCTCACCGGTACCGAAATCTGGCGCCCGCAGGAAGGGCGGTTCGAGTTCGTGCCCGGCCCGATCTTCCATCCCATCCTGCTTGCCGACGAAATCAACCGCGCCCCGGCCAAGGTGCAGTCCGCGCTGCTCGAAGCCATGGGCGAGCGCCAGGTCACCGTGGGCCGGCATACCTATCCGCTGCCCTCGCTGTTCCTGGTGATGGCCACGCAGAACCCGATCGAGCAGGAAGGCACCTTCCCGCTGCCCGAAGCCCAGCTGGACCGCTTCCTGATGCATGTGCGGATCGGCTATCCCGATTCGGATGCCGAGACCGAAATCCTGCGCCTGGCCCGCGAGCGCGCCCGCGAGGCGCTGTCCACGCCGGCCGCCGCGCCGGCCCGCATGCCGCTGAGCGATGTGTTCGCCGCGCGCAAGGCGGTGCTGTCGCTGCACGTGGCACCGGCGCTGGAGCGTTACCTGATCGAAATCGTGCTGGCCTCGCGCGATGCCGCCCGCTACGACCCGGCGCTGGCCCGGCGCATCGCCTGGGGCGCCAGCCCGCGTGGCTCGATCGCGCTGGAACGCTGTGCGCGTGCGCGCGCCTGGCTGGCCGGGCGTGACTTCGTCACCCCGGACGATGTGCGCAACGTGGCGCCGGATGTACTGCGCCACCGCGTGCTGCCCAGCTATGAAGCCACCGCCGAAGGCTGGGATGGCGAGCGCCTGGTCGCCGAGCTGCTGGCCCGCGTGCCGGCGCCCTGAGCGCGATGGAGACCCCCGTGCATACGGCCACGCCGCTGGAGGGCGATGGCCTGCGACCGAGCCTGGCTGAGCTGGTGGCGCTGCGCCGCAGTGCGCATCGCGCACCGCCGGCACGCCGTGGCCGCCTCGGTCATGCCGGCAGTGCGCCGTCACCGGCGCGTGGCCGGGGCATGGAGTACGCCGAGTCCCGCGACTACGTGCCGGGAGATGATGCGCGGCATATCGACTGGCGGGTCACCGCGCGCACCGGGCGGGCCCACACCAAGCTGTTCCAGGCCGAGCGCGAACGTTTGACACTGCTGGTCGCCGACACCGATCCGGTGCTGTATTTCGGGACCCGGGTCCGCTTCAAATCCGTGCAGGCCGCACGCGTCGGCGCGGTCGCGGCTTGGCTGGCGCAGCGCCAGGGCGATCGCCTCGCCGCCGTGCGGGGCAGTACCCAGGAGCCGCCGATCGCACCGGCCGGTGGCACCCGCGGGGTGCTGCGCGTGCTGGATGCCTTGACCCGCTGGTACGCCGAACCGCCTGCCGAAGATGCCGGGCTGGATCGCGCGCTGGAGCAGGCGGCACGGTTGCTGCGTCCGGGTGCACGCGTGGTCGTGCTGGCCGATCCGGCGCGCGCCTCCACCATCACCAGTGCCCGCTGGGCTGCGCTGGCCATGCACCACGAAGTGGTGGTGATGCTGCTGGTCGATCCGCTGGAACGGGCACCTCCCGCCGATGCGCTGCCCTTCCTCTCCCAAGGACGTCGCGTCCTGCTTGATCTGGGCAATGCGGCGGTGCGCGAGCATTGGCGCGAACGATTCGTCGCGCCGCTGGATGCATTGCAGACCACCTTGTCCGCACGCCGGATCCAGGTGCACGTGGTCTCTACCGATGACGCCAGCGACAGCTGGTTGAGCCCGCTGCCGACCGCGGTGGTGGCATGAGCGCGGCCGCGTCGCTGCCGCTGCGCGATGTGCAGCTGCCGCCGTCACCGCCATGGTGGCCGCCCGCACCGGGCTGGTGGCTGGTGTTCGCCGCGCTCGTGCTGGTGGTGGCCGCGATCTGGGTCTGGCAGTGGCGTGCGCGGCGCGCGCGCCAGCGGTGGCTGGAGCTGTTCGATGCCGAGGTCGACCAGGCCGGCTCGCCGGTACTGCAGGTTGCTGCGATCGCTTCCCTGCTGCGCCGTGCGGCGCGCCGGTACCAGCCTGGCGCGGAGCGTCTGCAGGGGCCGGCGTGGCTGGCGTTCCTGGATGAGAACAACAGCCGCGCCTTCTCCGACGGCGACGGCGCGCTGCTGCTGGACGGTGGCTATCGGCCAAGCGTGGATGCCGAGGCGGTGCAGCGGCTGCGCGTGCTCGCGCGCCGCCGCTATCTGTCGCTGCTTACGGAGCGGCGCCGATGATCGCGATCACGCTGCCGACGTGGTTGAGCTGGGTCGACAGCCTGGCCTGGCCCTGGATGCTGCTGGCGCTGCCGTTGCCGATCCTCATGCGCTGGTGGCCGTCGCGCCCCGGCGCGGGCGCCGCGCTGCGGGTGCCCTATGCCGCCGACCAGCTGCAGTCGCTCGGTGCTGCCCCGGGCGGTGCGGGGCCACGGCTGGGGCGTGCATTGCTGTGGCTGGCCTGGGCCTGCCTGTGCGTGGCCGCCGCGCGGCCGCAGCAGCTCGGCGATGCAGTGACGCCGCCACAGCAGGGCCGGCAGATGATGCTGGCAGTGGATGTGTCCGGCAGCATGAGCGAGGCGGACATGATGCTCGGCAACCAGGTGGTCGAGCGGCTGACCGCGGCCAAGGCGGTGCTCGCCGACTTCCTGGACCGCCGCGTCGGCGATCGTGTCGGCCTGCTGATCTTCGGCGAGCGCGCCTACACGCTCACGCCGTTGACCGCCGACCTCACCAGCGTGCGTGACCAGCTGCGCGACAGCGTGGTCGGCCTGGCCGGGCGCGAGACGGCGATCGGCGATGCGATCGCGCTGGCGGTCAAACGCCTGCGCGAACAACCCCAGGGCCAGCGCGTGCTGATCCTGCTCACCGACGGCGTCAGCAATGCCGGCGTCCTCGAACCGCTGCGCGCGGCCGAACTCGCCCAGGCCGAAGGCGTGCGCGTCTACACCGTGGCCTTCGGCGGCGATGGCGGCATCAGTCTGTTCGGCGTGCAGATCGCGCCGGGCGACGACCCGGTGGACGAGGCGACCTTGAACAGGATTGCCGAGCTCACCGGTGGCCGCTCGTTCCGCGCGCGCAATACCGATGAGCTGGCCGGCATCTATGCCGAGCTGGAGCGGCTGGAACCGGTCAAATCGACGGGCCCGGCGGTGCGGCCGCGGATCGAGCGCTACGCGCCGCCGCTGGCATTGGCGTTGCTGCTGGCCGGCCTGGCCTGGCTGCTGCCGAGGCGCTGGATATGAGCGCGAGCTGGAACGCCCTGCATTTCATGCGCCCCGAGGCCCTGTGGGCGCTGCTCGCGCTGCCGCTGCTGGTGGCGATCTGGTGGTTGCGCCGGCGCCGGGCCAACGTGTGGCGGCAGACCGTGGATGCGCATCTGCTGCGCCACCTGCTGGTCGGCCGCGACCGTCGCGCCTGGGGCGGGTTGGTGCTGTTGCTGTCCGGTACGGTGATCGCGATCGTGGCCCTGGCCGGTCCCTCGTGGCGGCAGGTCGCCCAACCGTTGTGGCAGACGCCGTCGCCGCTGGTGGTTGCGCTGGATCTCTCTTCGCGGGTGACCGCGACCGATCTGCCGCCGTCGCGCCTGCTCCAGGCACGCGCCAAACTGGCCACACTGCTGCGCGAACGCCAGGGCGGTGAAGTCGCCCTGCTGGTGTACGCCGATGACGCCTACACGGTGGCGCCGCTGACCGACGACATGGCCAATGTCGCCCTGTACCTGGATGCCTTGGCACCGGACGTGATGCCACGCGATGGCCAGCGCGCGGACCGTGCGCTGGAAACGGCGGTGAAGCTGCTGCAGCAATCCGGCGCACGCGGTGGCGACATTCTGCTGCTGACCGATCGCGCCGATGCCGATGCAGAACAGGCGGCGGCCTCGGCACGCGCGCAGGGTTTCGTGGTCTCCGTGCTCGGCCTGGGTACGCCGCAGGGCGCGGCCTACCGCAATGGCGAAGGCCAGATCGTGCCCGCGCGGCTGGAAGAGGGCACCCTGCGCGGCGTCGCCAGCCGCGGCGGCGGTCGCTATGCCCGCATCGCCTCCGACGACAATGATCTGGCCGCGCTGGACGTGTTGATCCCGCGGGTCAGTGCCGATGACAGCCGCGAAGGACAGGGCCGCACCTGGCGCGATGAAGGTTTCTGGCTGCTGCCGCCGCTGATGGTGTTGGCCCTGTTTGCGTTCCGGCGGCGAGGCGCACTGGCGGTGCTGGTGATGATGGCGGCAGTGCCGATGGCGCTGCCCACGACGGCGCACGCCGCCGAAGGAACGTGGTGGCAACGCGCCGACCAGGTCGATCAGCAACGCTTGTCCAGCGGCGTGGATGCGTACCGCAAGGGCGACTTCAAGGCCGCGCAGCAGCAGTTCGAGGGCATCGACACCGACGCCGGCTGGTACAACCTCGGCAACGCATTGGCGCGCCAGGGGCAGTACGACGCGGCGATCGAAGCCTATGACCGCGCCTTGAAGAAGCATCCCGGCATGGCCGATGCGGTGGCCAACCGCGCCGCGGTCGACGCCGCCCGGAAGCGCAAGCCGCCGCAGAACAACGACCAGAACAACGATCAGAAGGACGGAAAGAGCCCGCCCGAAAAGCCCGACGCAGGCACGAATCAGGGGCAGCAGGGACAGGGCAAGGAGGGTGACGGTTCGCCGCCGCAGAACCAGGGCCAACCGGGGCAGTCACCGCCGCCCTCGTCCGGTGATCCGAAGGATGGCCGCTCCCAGGGCGAGAAGTCACCGCAGGCCGCCGACAGCCAGGCGCAGGCCGAGGCCGACGCCGCCCAGCGCGAGCGCATGCAGCAGGCGATGCAGCGCCAAGGGAACAACGACGGCAACGACAAGGCCGAGGGCCAGGTCAGTGGCACCCCGCAGCAGCGTGAGCAGCAGCAGGCGGTCGAGGCCTGGATGCGGCGGGTACCGGATGATCCGGGCAGCCTGCTGCGGGCCAAGTTCCAGCTGGAAAACGAACGCAGGAAACGGGAAGGGCGATGACACACTCCACGATACAGCGCTGGTTGCGCGCCGGGCTCGTCCTGCTGCTGTGCGCGAGCCTGGCCGCGCAGGCACAGACCCGGGCATGGCTTGATCGTGACCAGATCACCGACAGCGACACCGTCACGCTCAACATTGAATCGGATGCGGGCGGTGGTGCGCCGGACTATGCACCGCTGCGGACCGACTTCGATCTCAGCAGCCAGACCAGCAGCCGCCAGGTGCAGTGGAGCAATGGCGCGATGACCTCGCGCGCGCTGTACGCGGTGGCGCTCAGCCCGAAGCGGAGCGGCACCCTGCAGGTTCCCGCCCTGCAGGTTGGCAGCAGCCGTACGCAGCCGCTGACGCTGCAGGTCGGTGCCAGCAGCGCATCGGCCCCCGCCGCGGCCACGGGCAACGCCGCCGTGTTCCTGGAAACCGAGGTCGATGATCCGACGCCGTACGTGCAGCAGAGTGTCGGCGTGGTGGTGCGCCTGTTCTACGCCGCGCAACTGCTCAGCGGTGAACTGGTGCTCGATACGCCGGCCGGTGCATCGCTGCAGCGGGTGGGCGAAGACCGCACCCTGGTGCGCGAGGTCAATGGCCGCCGCTACAACGTGGTGGAACGTCGTTTCCTGCTGATCCCCGAGCGCAGCGGAGCGCTGGTGCTGCCAGCGGCCCAGTTCAACGGGCGCAGCGCGGGCGGCTTTTTCAACGACATGTTCGGTGGCGATGGCCGCCTGCGCGCCGCGTCGGCCGAGCGCACGCTGCAGGTCCAGGCGCAGCCCGCGTCTGCCCCGCAGCCGTGGCTGCCGCTGCATGGGCTGCGCCTGCGCTACACCGCCGCGCCCACCACCGGCCGCGCCGGAGAAGCGGCCACCATCGTGGTCGAGGCCGTGGCCGAGGGCGCGACCAAGGCGCAGTTCCCGGAGCTGCCGGTGCCCGATGTCGGGCCAGGTGCGCAGGTCTTCGCCGAGCCGCCGCAGTTCGATGAAACCTTCAACGGCAGCACGCCGCAGCTCACGCTGACCCGGCGCTTCGCGATCGTGCCGCGCCAGGCAGGTGCGCTGACGGTGCCGGGGCTGCGCATGGCGTGGTGGGACGTGGCGGCCGGTCAGCCGCGCAACGCGAGCCTTCCGGACCTGCAGCTGGATATCGCCGCCGGCGTCGGCGGCAGTGCCGCAGCACCCCTGCCGGTGGACACCACCTCGGCCCTGCCGGGTGAGCCGGCCACGGCATCCACCGATCTCCAGTTGGCGCCTGCGCAGGCCGCGCCACGTCCCTGGGGCTGGATCGCCCTGTCGGCCGGCCTGGCCGTGCTGTGGCTGTTGACCCTGGCCTGGGGCTGGCGTCGACGGCGGCGCCCGGCGGTCGTACGGGGCACCGAAGGGGTCGTATCCGTCACCGCGTCGGGGAGTCCGTACACCCGCGCCGACCTGCGCCGAGCGATGGAAGCCGGCGGATGGGACGAGATCATCGCGGTGCTCGCGGGAATGGGCGGTGTGCAGACGTTCGAGCAGGTGCTCGAGCGCCTCGACGACGCACAGCAGCGGGCGGCGCTGGTCCAGATGCAGCAGGTCCGCTGGGGCGGGCAGGGCGGCGATGTCGGCCAGGCCCGACAGGATCTGCGCCGCGCCTTCCATGACGGACCGCACTGGCGGGCCCCTGCGGCCACGCAGAACAATGGCCTGGCGCCGCTGTACCCATCTGCGCATTCATAAAAAGGCGTGTCGGTCAGGGCGGCCGCCTTTGCTAAGCTGATTTCATTTTTTCGAGGAACGCCGCTCCATGACTGAGGCCGCAACGACCCGGCAGAAACTGCCTTTGCACTGGAAAATGGGCATTGGCTTCATCATCGGCCTGGTCCTCGGGCTGACCGTCCATGCGCTCGGTGGCAGCATCGACGGCCTGCAGGCCGCAGCCAAATGGGTGATGGACTACATCACCACGCCGGCCTCGGGCCTGTTCCTCAATCTGATCTTCATGCTGATCGTGCCGCTCATCTTCTCGGCGCTGATCATGGGCGTGTCGGAGATGGGCGACATCCGCGCCCTCGGCCGCATCGGCTGGAAGACGCTGGCATACACCATCCTGCTCTCCGGCATCGCCGTGGGCATCGGCCTGGTGTTGGTCAACGTGCTCAAGCCCGGCGCAGGCGTGGACCCGGTCGTGGCCGCGCAGATGCTCACCGAGAATGCCGAGCGCAGCAAGGAAATCGTCGCTGGCATCCATGGCACGCCCAAGGGCATGGACATGCTGCTGTCGATCGTGCCGAGCAACGTGGTCGAGGCGGCCTCCAGCAATGGCGCCATCCTCTCGCTGATGTTCTTCGCGCTGATGTTCGGCATCGGCATGGTGCTGACCGACGAGGCGAAAGTCGCCCCGCTGCGTCGCGCCATCGAAGGCATCTTCGAAATCTCGATGACCCTGATCAACCTGGTCATCCGTCTGGCCCCGTACGCGGTGGCCTGCTTCATGTTCAACCTGGCCGCGCTGTTCGGCTTCGAGCTGATCATCCGCCTGGGCGCCTACGTAGGCGTGGTGGTGCTGGCGCTGGGCCTGCACATGGTGGTGACCTACGGCGTCGCGGTATGGCTGTCCGGCCGCTCGCCGCTGGCATTCTTCCGCGACACCCAGGAGGCCACCGTGATGGCCTTCTCCACCGCCTCCAGCAATGCCACCCTGCCGACCGCGCTGCGCGTGGCCGACCAGATGGGCCTGCCGCAGAAGGTCTCGCGCTTCGTGCTGACCGTGGGCGCCACCGCCAACCAGAACGGCACCGCGCTGTTCGAGGGCGTGACGGTGATCTTCCTGGCGCAGTTCTTCGGCGTGGACCTGAGCATCGGCCAGCAGTTCATGGTGATGGCGGTCTGCATCCTGGGTGGCATCGGCACTGCCGGCGTGCCCTCCGGCTCGCTGCCGGTGGTGGCCATGATCTGCGCCATGGTGGGCGTGAACCCGCTGGGCATCGGCCTGATCCTGGGCGTGAACCACTTCCTGGACATGTGCCGTACCGCGCTGAACGTCACCGGCGATCTGGCCCTGACCACCCTGGTGGCCAAGGGCGAGGTGGACGATGGCCCGGTCGTGGCCACGGTGGCCCCGGCCCCCGCGCCGGCCCCGCGCGACTGAGCCTGCACAGGCCCGAGCTGACCTGACGCCCCGCCCAGTGCGGGGCGTCGTCGTTAAGGGCCTGGCCTGTCTTCGGCCTGACCCCGCCGATCACCTGTGGGACAATGGGCTGCCCGCAGCTCCGCGGGAGCCTCCCGACTCCGACAGAACCATGACGCAGCCTACCCGCCGCCAGTTGGCCAACGCCATCCGCTTCCTTGCCGCTGATGCGGTCGAAACCGCCAAGTCCGGTCATCCCGGCATGCCGATGGGCATGGCCGACATCGCCGAAGTGCTCTGGAACGACTATCTCCGTCACAACCCGAAGAATCCCAAGTGGTTCAACCGCGACCGCTTCGTGCTGTCCAACGGCCACGGCTCGATGCTGCAGTACGCGCTGCTGCACCTGAGCGGCTACGACCTGCCGATCGAGCAGCTCAAGCAGTTCCGCCAGCTGGGCAGCAAGACCGCCGGCCACCCCGAGCACCATGAAACCCCCGGCGTGGAGACGACCACCGGTCCGCTGGGTCAGGGTCTGGCCAACGCCGTGGGCTTCGCCCTGGCCGAGAAGCTGCTGGCGCAGCGCTACAACCGCCCCGAACACGAGATCGTCGACCACCGCACCTGGGTGTTCCTGGGCGACGGCTGCCTGATGGAAGGCATCTCGCATGAAGCCGCCTCGCTGGCCGGCACCTGGGGCCTGTCCAAGCTGGTCTGCTTCTGGGACGACAACCACATCTCCATCGACGGCAACACCGATGGCTGGTTCACCGACAACACCCCCGAGCGTTTCGAAGCCTATGGCTGGAACGTGGTGCGCGGCGTCGATGGCCACGACCCGGAGAGCATCAAGTCCGCCATCGACAGCGCGCTGTCGCAGTTCGACAAGCCGACCCTGATCTGCTGCCGCACCACCATCGGCTTCGGTTCGCCGGGCAAGGCCGGCAAGGAATCCAGCCACGGCGCCCCGCTGGGCAAGGACGAGCTGGAAGCGACCCGCAAGCAGCTGGGCTGGCCGTACGGCCCGTTCGAGATCCCGGAAGAGATCTACGCCGGCTGGCGTGCCGGCGGTACCGGCACCCTGCGCCAGGCCGAGTGGGAGCAGCAGTTCGACAAGTACGCCGCGCAGTACCCGGCCGAAGCCGATGAGCTGATCCGTCGTTCACACGGCGAGCTGCCGGCCGATTTCATTGCCAAGGCCGATGCCTACATCGCCCAGGTCCAGGCCGACGGCCAGACCATCGCCTCGCGCAAGGCCTCGCAGCTGGCGATCGAAGCGTTCGCGCCGCTGCTGCCGGAGCTGGTGGGTGGTTCGGCCGATCTGGCGCACTCCAACCTGACCCTGTGGAAGGCCAGCAAGTCGGTCGCCACCGATGACCCGAACGCCAACTACGTCTATTACGGCGTGCGCGAGTTCGGCATGACCGCGATCGCCAACGGCCTGGCCCTGCATGGCGGGTTCATTCCCTTCGACGCCACCTTCCTGGTGTTCAGCGATTACGCCCGCAACGGCGTGCGCATGAGCGCGCTGATCCCGGCCCACGCCATCCACGTGTACACGCACGATTCGATCGGCCTCGGCGAAGACGGCCCGACCCACCAGCCGGTGGAGCACCTGGCCTCGCTGCGCTACATCCCCAACAACGATGTGTGGCGCCCGTGCGATGCGGTCGAATCGGCGGTCAGCTGGAAGTCGGCGATCACCCGCAAGGATGGTCCGAGCTGCCTGGTCTTCAGCCGCCAGAACCTGCCGCACCAGCCGCGCAGCACCGAACAGGTCGCCCAGATCGCGCGCGGTGGCTACGTGCTGGCCGACGCCGAAGGCGGCGTGCCGGACGTGATCCTGATCGGCACCGGTTCGGAAGTGGGCCTGGCCGTGACCGCCAAGGCGGAACTGGATGCCGCCGGCATCAAGACCCGCGTGGTGTCGATGCCGTCCACCGACGTGTTCGAGCGCCAGGACGCCGCCTACCGCGAGTCCGTGCTGCCCAACGCCGTGCGCAACCGCGTGGCCGTGGAAGCCGGCGTCACCGGTTTCTGGCGCCAGTACGTGGGCCTGGACGGTGCGGTGGTCGGTATCGACACCTTCGGTGCCTCGGCCCCGGCCGAAGCGCTGTACAAGCACTTCGGGATCACCGCCGAGCACGTCGTGGCCGCGGCCAAGGCGCAGCTGGCGAACTGATCGTGGCGCCGGGCGATGCCCGGTAGCTGCAACGCGAAAGGCCGGGGAGATTCCCCGGCCTTTTCGTTTGTTGAAGGGCAAACACCACGCCATCCTTGATCGAAGGTAGATCCCCGCCATGCGTGGATGCTGTCGGCGCAACCCTCGATCATTGCTGACGCGTGATCACCACGCATCCACGCAGGGCGTGGAACTCCATCATCCGGCTGCGGTGCGTGCCAATCCCAAGCGCAGCAGCCGCGCTTCGATGCGTTCGCCGAACGTCTTCGGTGCTTCCAGCCCCATCCGCTGCAGATAGGCCTGGTCGCCATCGCCGGCCGGTTGCGTCAGCGCAGCCAGCACCGTGCGCAGCTTGGCCATCGGTGTCTGCGTATTCTGCTTGAGCCAGCCCAGCGCCTTGACCAGATGCTGCTCCACTTCGGTGAAATCACTGCCCAGCGGATAGTCCGGCAGCAGGCCGGACTGGCGGAATGGCGCCAGTGCCGCGCTGACCTCGGCCGCGGTGTTGCGCCGCCCATCGTCGGGCGCAGTGAACCCGGCGGCCAGCTTTTTCGAGGCTTTCGCTTTGTCCAGCAAGGCGGCCTGGAACTGCGCATCGGTGATCGCGGCCATCGCGATCACGCAGTCCTCGTCGGTCATGTTGCGCAGGTCGGCGATGCCGTACTCGTTGATGTAGAGGTCGCGCAGATGCCGCGGAATCGTGGTGTGCCCGTAACTCCAGCGCACGTTGGACTGCAGCGTGCCCTTGTCCTCGCGGGTGGCACGGAAGATCAGCGCGCTGCGGGCGCCGGGCAGGGCATGGGCCATCGCCACGAAGTTGTACTGGCCGCCCACGCCGGAGACCACACGGCCGTCTTCCAGCGCATCGGAAACGGCCGCGCCGAGCGCGGTGGCCATCATGCAGGAGTTGAAGAAGCGCGCATCGCGGCGTTGCATCCGCTCCAGCGTTTCATCGCCGCCGTAGAGCTGGTTGATCTCACTGATGCGGCGCATGCCGATCGCGCTGCGCTCCTCCTCGGGCAGGTCGCGCAGCCACTGGTAGAACTCCGGCGAGCCCAGGTAGAACGCGCCGTGCAGATACTCGCCCTCGGCCTCGAGCGTGGCGTAGTCGGTGGTCCACGCGGTGCCGTTCTCGATCCGCTGCAGCAGCGCCAGATCGTCGTGCACCTTGCGCCGGATCACCCCGGTCTGGACCAGCCGGCGGAAGCCCTCGTTGAGCATCTCACTGCAACCGTACAGGCCGATCTCGAACGGCTCCAGGCCTCCGCACTCAAGGACGGTGGGGTTGCTGGCCAGGCCGGGATCGAGCGCCTGCAGGATCTGCCGGTAGCGGGCGTTGTCGGTATGCCGCAGCACCAGCGCATGGCTGAGCGCATCGGCCAGCGTACCGATGCCGATCTGCAGCGTGCCGCCATCGCGCACCAGCGTGCTGGCGTACAGGCCGATCGCATAGTCGGCATCGCTCACCGGTTGGCGCGGCAGGCCGAACAGGTCCGGGTAGGGCCCCGGTGGCGTGATCACCAGATCGAAGAACGACACATCCACCGTGGCCGAACCGGCCAGGTAGGGCAGCTGCGGATCGATCTCGGCGATCATCAACGGGCGTGGCAGCCCGCGCGCGACCATCGCATCCAGCGTGTCCTGGGTGATGTCGTTGTTGCACGACAGCGACAGGCGCCGGTCGTTCGCGCGCATCGCCACTTTCTGCACGATCGCATGCGGCGCGCGCTGCGCCACCGCATCGGCGGCATGGGTGTAGTTGAGGCTGGTGTAGCTGCGCTGCGCCTGCGAGGAATTGAGCAGCGCACCGGACTGCATGTAGAACTCTTCCACCTGCACATGCGCCGGCAGCTGGTCGCGCACCATGGCATCGGCGTAGGCCAGGCGCGGGAACTCCGCACCGAAATGACGCTCGGCGAAGGGCGTCATGAAGCGCGCTTCCAGCCCGGCGCCGCCACGCGGCGGATTCAGCGACAGCGCGGTATACAGCTGCAGCGGCCGCGAGGCATCGTGTTCAACACGGGCATACAGCGCGTTGAGCAGCCGGTGCGGCTTGCCCAGTGCGAGCGGGGCGCCAATGCGCAGGGGGCCATCGACCCGCTGCAGCAGCCACTCGACGGCGGCGTCCAGGTCGGTCAGGTGTTCGGTCATGCGGCGCTATCCTGCGAAATCATGCGGGTCATTACAGCATTTCCGGTTTGAACAGACGGCGACGCGAGACTTCATCGCCGGAAAGCATGAACTGGCCATCGCCGCGGTAATGCACCGTGCGCGGCACTTTCGGGGAGCGCGCGACGTGCGCTTTGACGACCTCCCAGATGAACAGGCCATGCCGTTTGATCTGGCTGCGGTCTGCCAGCCGGCACTCGAAGCTGGCGTGGCACTGGGCGATCAAGGGGGCGGCGACCTCCGTGGCGGCCACCGCCTCCAGGCCGAAGTGGTCGAACTTGTCGATCTCCGCGCCGCTGCTGTTGCCGATGCCCACCACCGTATCGAGCATCTCGGCGGTGGGCACATTGATGACGCATTCGCCACTGCGGCGGATCAGCTCGAAGCTGTGGTTGCCGCTGGAGATCATCGTTGCCAGCCGTGAGGGCGTGAACTCCAGCACCATGTGCCAGCCCAGGGTCATGATGTTGCGCTGGCCTTTCCAGGCCGAGCTGAGCAGCACGATCGGGCCCGGCTCCAGGAAGCGGCGCACATCGTCGACCGGGTAGTCGAATTTTCGGTAGCGTCTCATCGAGGGCTCCGTGGGGCGTGCGCCGATGCTGGCAGCGGCTGCATGAACCGGCTGTCGAAGGGTTGACACCCAGTTTGATTACGGGCGTAATCGGTTGGTCGATTACGGGTGTAAATGATGAGCCAGATCAGTGAAGCCGAAGCGGTGGTGATGGAGGTGTTGTGGCGCAGCCATCCGCTGGGCGCTGACGAGGTGGTGACCGCGCTGGCCAGCCGCGACTGGGCCGAGCCCACCATCAAGACCCTGCTCAACCGGCTGCTGACCAAGGGCGCGATCAGCGCCAGCCGTGATGGGCGCCGCTATCTGTACTCGCCGGTGCTGCAGCGCCAGGCCTGGGTGGCCGAGCAGAGCGAGGGCTTCCTGGACCGGGTCTTCGACGGTCGCGTCGCGCCGCTGGTGGCGCACTTCAGCCAGCGCGGGGAGCTGAGCGCGCAGGACATCGCCGAGCTGAAGCAGCTGATCCGGGAGCTGGGCCATGACTGAGCTGCTTGATGGACTGCTGCAGGCCAGCGTGTGGCTGTCGCTGGCGACGCTGGTGCTGGCCGCGGCCAGGCCGCTGCTGCTGCGCCTCGGAGGCGCAGCGCTGGCCTACCGCAGCTGGTGGTTGCTGCCGTTGATGCTGGTCGCGCCCTACCTGCCACTGCCACGGCTGCCGATGACTGAAACGGACCCGGTCATGGTCATGGCCTCGGCCCTGCGCGCGCCGGCCGTGCCCACCGACGCCTCGCAGTGGCCGCCACTGCTGTTGACGGTGTGGTTGCTGGGCGCGGTAGCGGTGGCCTGCGTCAGCTGGCGCGCGCAGCGCCGCTTCGAGCACGCACTGGGCGTGCTCCAGCCGCGCATGGATGGCAGCTGGCAGGCCAGTGGCGATCCCGGCCTGCCCGCGCTGGTCGGCCTGTTGCAGCCGCGCATCGTGGTGAGCCCGGACTTCGAGCAGCGATTCAGCCCGGCCGAGCAGGAGCTGATCCTGCGCCATGAGCACAGCCATCGCCGCCATGGCGATCCCTGGGCAAACGCCGCGCTTGCCGTGCTGCGCTGTGTGTTCTGGTTCCACCCCTTGCTGCCGTGGGCGGCGCGCCGCTTCCTGCGCGATCAGGAACTGGCCTGCGACGCGCGCACGGTCGATCCGCATCCGGCCCTGCGCCGGCTCTACGCCACTGCGCTGCTCAAGGCGCAGTTGGTCCACCCGGTTGCCCCGATGGCCTGCCACTGGCGCAGCCAACCGATGTTGAAGGAGCGTATTGCCATGTTGAAGGAACACAAGCGGAAGGCATTGCCGTGGATGACCGGGCAGGTGCTGGTGGTCGGGTTGTGCGTGGGTCTGGGCACGGTGGCCTGGGCGGGCCAGGCCACCGCGGTCGCCGCTGATCGCGATGCGATCGCGCACAAGATGCCGCCGCCGTCCTACCCGAAAGCGGCGGCCGAGCAGCGCATCGTCGGCAAGGTCGTGGTCAGGGTGGACGTGGATACCGAAGGCAGGGCGACCAATGTGCGCGTGCTTCAGGCGAGCCCGGCGGGTGTATTCGATGACGCGACGGTCGCTGCCGCGAAACAGTGGACCTTCGAACCGGCGATCCGGAATGGCAAGGCGGTGGCCTCGGCGCTGAAGATTCCGGTCACCTACGCCATGGATGATGAGGTGCCAACGCCATGAGGCAGTCATCCGTCCTGGCAGTGGCGGCGCTGTTGATGGCTGGCTGTGCCACCCATGAGACGCTTACGTCAGTGGACACGCGGGCGGAGAACGTGGGTCACCAGCGCTTGGATCCGACCACCGGCACGGGGGCTGCGCAGGTCGCGAGCTATCAGCTGAAGGCTGCAGAGGGTTACCGGATGCCGCAACTGAATGCAGGTCCGGACCCCGTGCTGGGCGCTCGCGATCCGCGCAGTGAGCTTGCGCCTACGACGGTGTGCCTGCAGTTGGTCATCGATGCGCAGGGTCGCGTGGAGCGAAGTCTGCCGGTGCAGGACCGCGACGAATGCGCCGCTGGCAATGCCCCTGAGAATGCGCCGTTGCTGCAGTCCGCGCAGGATGCGGTGGCGGCCTGGCAGTACGTGCCCGCAGCGGTGTGTCACTTCGCGGAGGGGAAGGTTCCAGCGGATCGGGGCGATTGCAAGGGTGCCGCGCGCATCGAACCTGTCGCGGTGAGCCTGCTGTATGCCTTCACCTTCGAAATCGTGAAAGGCAAGGCGACCGTGCGCAGCGGGACGCCGGCGAAATAGCGAAGCAGTGCGCCCACGACGCGGTGAGATGCCTATCCGCCGCGAACGGCACCGCCCTGGATGTTCGCTTTCACCGAGGGTTCCATCAATTTAGGCTCGGCCAGCGTGGCATCCCGGGCCTGGCGGGTGGCCACGAACTCGGCTTCGCTGATGCCGTCATGCAGGTGGATGTTGTGCGCGCGCTGCGCGCCGATGGTGGTCTCGTTGGCGACCTCGCGGCCACCGGGGCCGTAGTCGTGACAGATGAACACCCGTGTTGCGTCCGGCAATGCCAGCAAGCGCTGGATCGAACGGTACAGCTGCGCCGCATCGCCGCCCGGGAAGTCACAGCGTGCGGTGCCGCCGTCGGGCATGAACAGCGAATCGCCGGTGAACAGCGCATCGCCGATCCGATAGGCGACGCTGTCGCTGGTATGGCCCGGGACCGCGATCACCTCGGCGTCGATATCACCGAGCATGAAGCGTTCGCCATCGGCGAACAGATGATCGAACTGCGAGCCGTCGGTCGGCACATCCAGCGCGTAACGGGGCGCGAAGGTGCGCTGCACCTGCACGATGCCCGCGCCCATGGCCAGGGTCGCGTCCGGCCATTGGCGCTTGAGCCAGCGCCCGGCGCTGACGTGGTCGGCGTGGGCATGGGTGTCCAGCAGCCAGCGCACCTGCAGGCCGTGCCCGCTTACGTGGGCCAGCAGCGGCTGAAGCGGCCCGGCACCGAATGCATCGGTCTCCGGATCGTAATCCAGCACGGGATCGATCACCGCCGCCTGCAACGTCGCCGGGTCATGCACCACGTAGCTGAAAGTGTGGCTGTCCGGATGGAAGAAACTGGCGACGTGCAGTGACATGGTGATGGCCTCAGCGATTGCCCAGGGTGTCGTTGAGCAGCACCGCCAGGCGTTCACCGGCCAGGCGCAGCTCTCGCTCGGCGACCGGGCGATAGGTCGCCGCATAGCTGGGGGCCAGCGTACGCTTGTCCGGGTAAACGCCAGGTGCAATCGCGATCCGGCAACTGGCCTCGGCCCACTGCACGGCATCGGCATCGATGTTGGAGCGCGTTGCGAACACCGGCTTGGGCAGGGCCAGCAGGCGCTTGAGGTACTGGTCGTCGTCCAGCGTCTGCTCATTCAGCATGCCGCTGTCCCACAGTGAATGCAGGTTGGTACCGCGGTTGTTGAACTGCACCTGGAAATCGTTGCCGCCCTTGTCATGGCCGTAGCCGGCATGCATCGGCTGGTGGATGTCACCGGCGAAGTGCACCACGAACTTCAGTGCCTGCGCGCGTTCGGCATCGGACCTGCTGCGGTCGACGAGGATCGCGGTCTGTGCTTTCAGCGCCTCGACCACACAGTTGCCGTTCCTGCAGTGCTTCTGCACTTCGTAGTGGCAATCGTCTTCGCCGATGTTGACGTAGTGCCAGCCGGCCGAGCGCTTGCCCAGGCCGGGGTCCTTGGCGCGCAGCTGATCGGCCCACGGGGCGATGCCATGCAGTGTCGGATCCGGCTCGGCGGCGAGCAGACGGTCCACCTCGGCCTGGGCCTGCGGGGTCAGCCGGGTCTCGGCGATCCGCGCCACCAGGCGGTGGCCTTGCGCGCCCCAGGCCAGGGCATCGGTGGAAACAAGGGTGAGGGCCAGCGCGAGCGCGGTGGCCGGGAGCAGGGAATGCATTTTCATCCGCGGCATTCTAGCGGGCTGGCCACGCGCGGGCTTGCCGCGATCTGGCCGGCTGCAGTGCCGCTCGGGTTCGGCTAGGCTCGGCGGGTGCCCGGCATCGGGCGGACGCAGGAGCGACCCCATGGCCCACATCGTTGGCCTGATCGGCGGCATGAGCTGGGAAAGCTCGGCCCACTATTACCGCCTGATCAACGAGCAGGTGCGCGACACGCTGGGCGGGCTGCATTCCGGGCGGATCCTGCTGTGGTCGTTCGATTTCGCCGAGATCGAGGCGCTGCAGCATGCCGGCGACTGGGACAGTGCCACGCAGCGGATGATCGATGCGGCCCAACGCCTGCAGGGCGCCGGAGCCACCGCCATCGTGATCTGCACCAACACCATGCACCGCATGGCGGATGCGGTGCAGGCGGCGATCGCGATTCCGCTGCTGCACATCGCCGACCCGACGGCCGAAGCGATCAAGGGCGCCGGGTTGCGGCGTATTGGCCTGCTCGGCACCGCGTTCACGATGGAACACGATTTCTACAAGGGTCGGCTCACGCACGCGCATGGCCTGGAGGTACTGGTCCCGGAGCCCGACGACCGCGCGGCGGTGCACCGGATCATCTATGAGGAGCTGGTGCAGGGGCAGGTGCTGCCGGCATCGCGCCAGAGGTATCGCGCGGTCATGCAGCGGCTGGTGGATCGCGGCGCGCAGGGCATCATCCTGGGCTGCACGGAGATCATGCTGCTGGTCGGCGCGCAGGATGCAACCGTGCCGGTGTTCGATACGACCACGCTGCATGCGCAGGCCGCGGCCCGGCATCTGCTTTCCGCAGCGTAACCGCGAGGGTCACGCCCCGCAGTGACCCCCCTGACCGCCGCGCCTGTCCAAAAAAAAACCCCGGCCGAAGCCGGGGAAACTGTCTTGCTGCGAGGGTGTTGCCTGGTTGGGTTCTGATCCGCCGATCAGAACTTGAACACGTACGACACGCCGTAGGCGAGCGGGTCGATGTTCACGGTGCCGATCTTTTCGCCATCGAGCTTGACCTTGCTGTCGATGTCCATCCAGCGCACATCGACGCGCAGCGAGCCCTTGTCATTGATCGCGAAGTCCAGGCCGGCATGGGCGGCCAGGCCCCAGGAATCCTCCATCTTCAGCTTGCTGCCGGCCAGCGCGCCGCCGGTCTTCTCGCTGAAGAACGTGGTGTAGTTGATGCCGGCACCCAGGAACGGGGAGACCTTGCCCGCGCTGTTGAAGTGATACTGCAGCGACACCACCGGCGGCAGGTGCTTGGTGCTGCCCACGTTGCCCAGGCCGGCGATGTTGATGTCGTGCTTGAACGGCAGCGCGGCCAGGATCTCGATGCCGAGGTTGTCGGCGATGAAGTACTCACCGGTGATGGTCGGCTTGATGTCGTTGTCGACATCGACCTTCAGGGTGCCGCCGGCCAGCGAACCGTTGTTGGACTTCGGGGCGACCTGGTGCACGCCGGCACCGATCGTCCAGTCGCCCTTGGACTGGGCCATGGCCGGGGCGGCGGCCAGCGCCAGGGCGGCGGCCAGGCTGGTGAGCAGGAGGGGGGAGGTCTTGCGCATGAGACGGTCTCGTGGCGGGTTGGAATGGGGCCAGTTTTGCCGCCCGCGCGGTTGCGCGCCTTGATCCGGATCAATCCGGGTATTTGCCGTTGTAACCGGTTCCCATTCGGCTTGCGCGGGCCTGCCCGGGTCCGGCCCTGCTAGAATGAACACCCCTTTCCATCGGCGCCGCACCGTCGCGGCTGCAGGAGCTTGTGAACATGGCAATCAAGGTTGGCATCAACGGTTTCGGTCGCATCGGGCGCAACGTGCTGCGTTCGGCCGTGCTGAACTTCGGCAATGACATCGAAATCGTCGCCATCAACGATCTGCTGGAGCCGGATTACCTGGCGTACATGCTGAAGTACGACTCCGTGCATGGCCGCTTCAAGGCTGACGTGGCAGTCTCCGGCAACGACCTGCTGGTCAACGGCAAGAAGATCCGCCTGACCCAGGAGCGCGATCCGGCCAACCTGAAGTGGGACGAGGTCGGCGTGGACGTCGTCATCGAATCCACCGGCCTGTTCCTGACCAAGGAAACCGCGCAGAAGCACATCGACGCGGGCGCAAAGAAGGTCATCCTGTCGGCACCGTCGAAGGACGACACCCCGATGTTCGTGTTCGGCGTGAACGACAAGACCTACGCCGGCCAGGCGATCGTCTCCAACGCCTCGTGCACCACCAACTGCCTGGCTCCGCTGGCCAAGGTCATCAACGACAAGTGGGGCATCAAGCGTGGCCTGATGACCACCGTGCACGCCGCGACCGCCACCCAGAAGACCGTCGATGGCCCGTCCAACAAGGACTGGCGCGGTGGCCGTGGCATCCTGGAAAACATCATTCCGTCCTCCACCGGTGCGGCCAAGGCCGTCGGCGTGGTGATCCCGGAATTGAACAAGAAGCTGACCGGCATGAGCTTCCGCGTGCCGACCTCGGACGTGTCGGTGGTCGATCTGACCGTCGAGCTGGAGAAGGAAGCCACCTACGCCGAGATCTGCGCTGAAGTGAAGGCACAGAGCGAAGGCGCGCTGAAGGGCATCCTGGGCTACACCGAAGACAAGGTCGTGGCGACCGACTTCCGCGGTGAGACCCACACCTCGGTGTTCGATGCCGATGCCGGCATCGCGCTGGACGGCACCTTCGTCAAGCTGGTGTCCTGGTACGACAACGAGTGGGGCTACTCCAACAAGTGCCTGGAAATGGTCAAGGTCGTCGCGGCGTAACCCCGCGCGTCCCATGCGTCATTCCACAGACCCCGGCCCCGTGCCGGGGTCTGTCGTTTCAGGCAGGCGCTGCGGGGCGTTGATCCCGCGCCTGCCGCCGATCCATTAGCATGGCCCGCGTGCCGCCGGCACTGTGCCTACCGGGTACAGCCGTGGCGACCTCTTGAGGATGGCCTGGAATGGAAGCTCTGATTGTCCTGCTGGTGCTGGTACTGCTGGCGATCCCGCTGCTGCTGATCGTGGCGCTGGTGATGATCGCCGGGCTGCGCCGACGCGTCGCCGCGCTGGAGCAGCGCGCCGCCGGGTCCGCCTGGGAGGCTTCACCGGCGCCGGCGCCGGCGCCGGCGGAGCGGGAAACGTCGCTGCACTGGACCGACCTGGCATCGGTCGACACCGTCGGCGCCGCGAGGGCCACCTCTGCGCCTGTCTCCACGACGGCCGCCGAGGCGCTGGAGCCGAGGAGCGAACCGGTGATCGACGTGGCGCAACCGCCGCCATTGCCGCCCCCGCCCGCGCAGCCGGTCGCCCCGCCCGAACCGCAAGGCCCCGGCATCGGCGAGCGGCTCGTCGGCACCCTCAAACAGTGGTTCACCGAAGGCAATGTGCCGGTCAAGATCGGCATGCTGGTGCTGCTGGCCGGCGTGGCCGCACTGCTCAAGTACGCCAGCGACCAGGGCTGGTTGAATGCACCGATCGAGCTGCGCCTGGCCGCCATCGCCGTGGCGGCGCTGGCCGGGCTGGTGTTCGGCTGGGTGCAGCGCGATACCCGGCGCATGTTCGCGCTGGCATTGCAGGGCGGGGCGATCGGCATCCTGTTGCTGACCATTTTCGCCGCGTTCAAACGCTATGACCTGATGCCTGCCGCGCCCGCTTTCGTGCTCAGCGTGCTGCTGATCGCCGGCATGGGCGTGCTGGCGGTGGTGCAGAACTCGCGCACGCTGGCCGTGCTCGGCATCCTGGCCGGCTTCATGGCGCCGATCTGGCTGTCCACCGGCAGCGGCAACCATGTCGCGCTGTTCTCGTATTACGCCGTGCTCAATGCAGCGATCCTGGCGATTGCCTGGTGGCGCCCGTGGCGCGCCCTGAACCTGCTCGGTTTCGCCTTCACCTTCGGCATCGGGACGGCTTGGGGCGTGCTCCAGTACAGCGCCGACAAGTTCGCCAGCACCGAGCCGTTCCTGCTGCTGTTCTTCGCCTTCTATCTGCTGATTCCGATCCTCTATGCGCGCCGGCAGAGTGCGGAAAAGCGCGACCTGATCGATGGCAGCCTGGTGTTCGGCACGCCGCTGATCGCCTTCTCGCTGCAGGCCGGCCTGCTGCATGACGACCGCCTGCTGCTGGCGTTGTGTTCGCTGGCACTGGCTGCGTTGTATGCAGGCCTGGCGTGGGCGTTGATCAAGCGTGAGCGCTACGCTGCGCTTGGCCAGTCGCACGCGGTACTCGCGGTCGGCTTCGCCACGTTGGCGGTGCCGCTGGCGCTGTCTGCACGGGCCACTGCCAGTGTGTTCGCACTGGAAGGTGCCGCGCTGGCCTGGCTGGGCCTGCGCCAGCAACGCTGGCTGCCGCAGGTCACCGGGGCAGTGCTGACCCTGGGGGCCGCGTTCGGCTTCGTCGTGGGCGCGGACTACTGGCACCTGGATGCCACCGCCGTCGCCAACCCGACCTTCATGAGTGGCTTGCTGCTGGCGCTGGCCGGTTTTGCCGCTGCCTTCAGTTACCGCCGCGCGCAGCGCGATGCGCCGGCCATCGTGTACTACCTGTGGGGTCTGCTGTGGTGGCTGGGCAGCCTCAGTCACGAGATCCTGCGCTTCGTCACCCACCGCACCGAGCCCGATGCGCTGCTGATCGCCGCAGCCGTGACCGGTTGGCTGGCCGCCGAGATGCATCGCCGCTGGCCGGCGCGTGCGCTGGTGCTGACCACGCTGGCGATGGTGCTGGCCGCCTTCCCGTTGGCGCTGTGGCAGGCCGATGTACATGACCAACCGTTCGCCGGCTATGGCGCGCTGGCCTGGGCGGTGTTCGCGCTGCTGGGCGTGCGCAGCCTGTGGTGCCTGCGCGGGGGCGACGACCGCACCTCGCTGGCGGCGCAGTTGCTGTGGTGGCTGCTGTGGCCGTCGGTGGTGTCGCTGGCCAGCCTGTGGCTGGCCGATCGCTTCGCGCTGGCGCAGGGCTGGGGCCTGGCCCTGATGCTGCTGCCATGGCTGCTGGTCACGGCGGTCGCGTTGTTGCGCTGGCGCTGGCTGACGGTGCCGCTGGGCGAGCGCTTCGACCCGATGCGTACGCCGCTGCAGATCACCTTGTTCGCCGTGCTGGGCGTGAGCTGGGCCGGACTGTTGCTGGTTCCGGCCAGCGCCGCGCCGTTGCCGTGGCTGCCGCTGCTCAACCCGGTGGAGCTGGCGCAGCTGGCGGTGCTGGTGCTGGCCGCGCGCTGGCTGTGGTCCGCGCACGCGCCCGATAGCCTGCGCGCCCTCCGCATTCCGCTGCTGGCCATTGCCGGCTTCGTCGCGCTGACCAGCATCACCCTGCACGCCGTGCATCACTGGGGCGGGGTGCCGTGGAACGAACGCCTGTGGTCCTCCACCCTGGCCCAGACCAGCCTGACCGTGGTGTGGAGCGTGCTCGGCGTGATCAGCTGGGTATGGGGCTCGCGCCGCGGGCAGCGCGCGCTGTGGCTGGTCGGTGCGGTGCTGATGGGCGTGGTGCTGGCCAAGCTGGTGCTGATCGACCGGCAGCATCTGGGCAACCTGCTCGGCATTTCTTCCTTCATCGCCTACGGCCTGCTATGCACGGTCGTGGGCTATCTGGCACCGGCGCCGCCCCGCGCGCCGGACCCTGCCGTGGAGCCGCACCCTTGAAGACCTTCCGCCCGCTGATCCTCCTTGCCGTATTCGCACTGCCGGCGCTGGCGCAGACGGCCGATGACCGCCAGGCGTACCGCCAGCAATGGCCGCTGCAGCTCGCGCAACCCCAGGCTGGTGCATATCGGTTGACCCTGGATGACGGGGTGTACCGCACCGCGGTGTCGCCACGCCTGGCCGATGTGCAGGTGTTCAATGCACAAGGTCAGGCCCTGCCCTCGGCGTTGCTCGCGGCCGACCAGCCGCTGGCCCAGGCACCGCAATGGCAGACGCTGTCCTGGTTCCCGTTGCCCCCCATGGCGGGCACCTCCGGCGATGACCTGCAGTTGCTCACCGAGCGCAACACCGATGGCAGCGTGCGCCGGGTGGAAGCGCGCCTGGGGCGGGGTGGGGCGGCCGGGCAACCGGCGGGCTGGCTGATCGATGCCAGTGCGCTCAAGACCGGGGTGCAGGCACTGCGCCTGGATTGGCAGGCCCAGGCGCCCCTGCAGGCGCGCGTGCGGGTGGAAATGAGCAACGACCTGCGCGACTGGCTGCGCATCGCCGACGATGTGCCGCTGGTCGACCTGCAGCACGAAGGCCGCCGCCTGCAGCAGCGCCGCATCGAGATCGCGCGCCAGGCCAAGTATTTCCGGATCCTGCCGATCGGCGCGGATGCGTTGCCGGCGCTGTCCACCGTGCAGGCCGAGCTGGTGCCGACCGCGCAGGCGATCGCCTGGCGCTGGCAATCGTTGAGCGGTACCGCCGGCAAGCCGGGCGAGTTTGAATATCAACTCGATGGGCGCTTCCCGATCGCGCAGGCCGACATCGCCACCGCCGACAACAGCGTGGTGCAGTGGACGCTGTTGAGCCGCGATGACGCCGACCAGCCATGGCAGGTGCGCGCAGGCCCGTGGGTGGCCTATCAGCTGCAGGACGCCGCCGACCGCCGCCAATCCCAGACCCAGCCGCTGACGCGCAGCACGCGCGATCGTTACTGGAAACTGATCGCGGGCCAGCCGCAGTCGATGCCGGCGCCAACGCTCAAGCTCGGTTACCAGCCCGAAACGCTGGTGTTCCTCAGCCAGGGCGAGCCACCGTATGCGGTGGCCGCCGGCAGCGTGCGCGCCGAGCGCCAGGATGCGCCGGTCGCCACCGTGATCGCCCAACTGCGCCAACAGCATGGCGCGCAGTGGCAGCCGGCACAGGCCACCGTGCACGGCGCACCGGAAGTGCTCGCCGGCGATGCTGCGCTGGCACCGCAGCGCGACTGGAAGCAGTGGCTGCTGTGGGCCCTGCTGGTGATCGGCGTGCTGATCGTCGGCGGGTTCGCGCTCAGCCTGCTGCGCCAGCCACACCGGAACGGGTAGGGACCGATCATTGGTCGGTACGGCCTGCCCGCGCGCGACGACCAACACTCGCTACTGCGCCTTTCTCACTGGATTTGCGATGCACCGCGCCAGCCGGGACAATGACGGTCTGCGCCGCGCGGCGCCTTTCCTTCTTCAGAGCCAAAGAGTTGCTTATGTCCATTGTTCGCATGACCGACCTCGATCTCTCCGGCAAGCGCGTGCTGATCCGCCAGGATCTGAACGTGCCGATCGACAACGGCCAGATCACCTCCGAGCAGCGCATCACTGCCTCGCTGCCGACGCTGAAGCTGGCCCTGGAGAAGGGCGCTGCCGTGATGGTGACCTCGCACCTGGGGCGTCCCAAGGAAGGCGTGTGGAGCGAGGCCGAATCCCTGGCGCCGGTGGCGCTGCGCCTGTCGCAGCTGCTGGGTGTCGAGGTACCGCTGGTGCGCGATTGGGTGGACGGCGTGCAGGTCGCGCCGGGCTCGATCGTGCTGCTGGAAAACTGCCGCATGAACGTGGGCGAGGGCAAGGACGATGAAGCGCTGGCGAAGAAGTACGCCGCGCTCTGCGATGTGTTCGTGATGGATGCCTTCGGCACCGCGCACCGTGCACAGGCCTCCACCCATGGCGTGATCCGCTTCGCTCCGGTCGCTGCCGGCGGCCCGCTGCTGATGGCCGAACTGGACGCGCTGGCCAAGGCGCTGCTTGCCCCGGCCCAGCCGCTGCTGGCGATCGTGGCCGGCAGCAAGGTCAGCACCAAGCTGGAGCTGCTCTCCAGCCTGGTCGGCAAGGTCGACCAGCTGATCGTCGGCGGCGGCATCGCCAACACCTTCATCGCAGCCGCCGGTCATTCGGTCGGCAAATCGCTGTATGAGCCGGACCTGCTGGACACCGCGAAGAAGATCGTGGCCGATGCCAAGGCGCGTGGCGCCGACATCCCGCTGCCGACCGACGTGGTCGTGGCCAAGCAGTTCCTGCCCGACGCCGAAGCCACGGTGAAGGCCGTCGCCGACGTGGCCGAGGATGACCTCATCCTGGATATCGGCCCGGATACCGCCCAGCACTATGCGGGCCTGATCGCCAAGGCCGGCACCGTGGTCTGGAACGGCCCGGTCGGCGTGTTCGAGTTCGAGGCCTTCAGCCATGGCACCGAAGCGCTGGCCCGTGCCATCGCCGCCTCGCCGGCGTTCTCGATCGCGGGCGGTGGCGACACCCTGGCCGCAGTGGACAAGTACGACATCGCGGGCGAGGTGAGCTACATCTCCACCGGCGGCGGCGCCTTCCTGGAGTTCCTGGAAGGCAAGACCCTGCCGGCCGTCGCCGCGCTGGAGGCCCGCGGCTCGTGAGCCGCGATGTGCTGTTCTTCGACCTCGACGGCACGCTGATCGATTCGGCCGTCGGGATCACCCAGTGCGTGGCGCATGCGCTCACGCAGATGGGCCAGCCGGTTCCGCCGCAGGCCGAGCTGCGGCGCTGGATCGGGCCGTCGCTGCGGACCAGCTTCGCGCCGTTGTTCACTGACCCGGCCCAGGTCGAGCAGGCGGTGACGTACTACCGCGAGCGCTTCGACGTGGTCGGCTGGCGCGAGCATGAGGTCTACCCGCGGATCGGCCAGGTCGTGCAGGCGTTGAAGGATCGCGGCCACCGGCTGGCGATCGTCACCGCCAAGAACGAGCCGCACGCGCGGCGCATCATCGAGCACCTGCCGTTCGGCGACTGCTTCGAGGACGTGATCGGGGCCACCCCGGACGGCAGCCGCAGCGAGAAGCCGCAGCTGGTCGCCGAGGCCCTGCACCGGCTGTCGTTGACCCCGGCCCAGTGCTGGATGATCGGCGACCGGCGCATGGATATCGAAGGCGCGCGTCATCACGGGCTGCGCAATATCGGCGTGTTGTGGGGCTTTGGCGGTGCCGAAGAACTCACGGCGGCCGGTGCGGCGCACCTGGTGCAGGCCCCCGATGAGCTGCTCACGCTGATCGATTGAAGCATCCGGCGGCGTCCCGTACGCCGCCGCATGTCCTGCGCAAAGCCCCGCCGGGGCTGGCGCTGGCCGGCGGGCAGCCAATGCGCTGTCCGCCCGGTCGTCTCGCGCTGTCTGCAGGACAACAGCGAAACCCAACTGCGCCAATGCTGTAAACGTATTCATGGGACATGAAGGGTGTGCTAATTTCGCTCCTTTAACGGGAGCCCATTAACCATGATTGAGCGTCAGCGTCGCACCAAGATCCTCGCCACCCTCGGACCGGCCACCGACCCGCCGGGCGTGCTGGAGGATCTCTTCCGCGCCGGCGTGAACGTGGTTCGCCTCAACTTCAGCCACGGTGACCCGTCCGGCCAGGCCAAGCGCGCCGCCGATGTGCGTGCCGCGGCCGCCCGCGTGGGCGTGGAAGTGGGCA
The DNA here is from genome assembly GCF_026241915.1 of Stenotrophomonas sp. RIT-551. Classification (NCBI taxonomy): domain Bacteria; kingdom Pseudomonadati; phylum Pseudomonadota; class Gammaproteobacteria; order Lysobacterales; family Lysobacteraceae; genus Stenotrophomonas; species Stenotrophomonas sp. RIT-551. The sequence continues at coordinate 218,534 of NZ_JAPJIU010000005.1, forward strand.
TCCTGGCCGACCTGCCGGGCCCGAAGATCCGCATCGAGCGTTTCGCCGAAGGCAAGATCAAGCTCAAGGCCGGTGACCGCTTCGACCTGGTCGCCTCGCCGAATGCGCCGGCCGGCGACACCACCCAGGTCGGCGTGAGCTACCTGGGCCTGCCGCAGGACGTGACCGCCGGTGACATCCTGCTGCTCGACGATGGCCTGATGCAGCTGCAGGTCACCGAAGTGCAGGGCGAGCGCATCATCAACACCGTGCTCAACGATGGCGTGCTGTCCGACCGCAAGGGCCTGAACAAGCAGGGCGGTGGCCTGTCGCTGGGCGCGCTGACCGAGCGTGACAAGGAACTGATCGGCATCGTGGCCAAGATCGGCGTGGACTTCATCGCCGTCTCGTTCTGCCGCAACGCGCAGGACATGAACGATGCGCGCGAGATCGCCGAGTCGCACGGCTGCTACGCCGCGCTGGTCTCCAAGATCGAGCGCACCGAAGCGATCGACAACCTGGAAGAGATCGTCGACGCCAGTGACGTGGTGATGGTGGCGCGTGGTGATCTGGGCGTGGAAATCGGCGATGCCGAACTCCCGGGCCTGCAGAAGAAGATCATCAAGGCCTCGCTGGCGCAGAACAAGGTGGTGATCACCGCCACCCAGATGCTGCAGTCGATGGTGGAAAGCCCGATCCCGACCCGCGCCGAAGTGCTGGACGTGGCCAACTCGGTCATCGACGGTACCGATGCGGTGATGCTGTCGGCCGAAACCGCCGCCGGCATGTACCCGGTCAAGGCGGTCGAAGCGATGGCCCGCATCTGCCTGGGTGCCGAACGCCAGTTCCAGACCGAGACGGACTTCGGCGCCTCGCCGCGCAACCTGGAACGTGCCGACCAGGCAATCGCCATGGCCACCATGTTCCTGTCCCAGCACGTGGGCGTGCGCGCGATCGTGGCGATGACCGAATCCGGTGGCACCGCGCGTTACCTGTCGCGCTTCCGTGCCTCGGCCCCGGTGTTCGCGGTGACCCGCCATGACGGCGCGCGCCGCCAGATGGCGCTGATGCGCGATGTGTTCCCGATCAACTTCGACAGCCGCGGCCTGACCCCGCGCGAAGCCGCACGCGGCAGCATCCGCCTGCTGTTCGAAGCGAACCAGCTGCAGGGCGGCGACCGCGTGGTCTTCACCAGTGGCGAGCACATGGAAACCCATGGCGCCACCAACACGCTGCGCCTGCTGGAAGTGGGCGAAGACGGCCGTGCCAGCGGCCTGGGCGAGCTCTAACCGCCCCCCGCGCAACACCCGGACCCGCGTGGCTTTACGGCCGCGCGGGTTCGTCGTTTCAGATGGAATCGTTTCCAGATTCCGTGGACGGTCAGTTCACGGGAGGCGGGGTCTATAATTGGCGTTTTCCCGCACCCGCCACAGGAAGTACATGAGCATCGAACAGCTGGCTGAAACCGCACAGGCCATGGTCGCCCCGGGCAAGGGCATCATCGCGATCGACGAATCCACCGGCACCATCGGCAAGCGCTTCGCCAGCGTCGGCCTGGAGAACACCGAGGAGAACCGTCGCGCCTACCGCGAACTGCTGCTCACCACGCCCAAGCTGAACGAGCACATCTCCGGCGCGATCCTGTACGACGAGACCATCCGTCAGTCCACCAAGGACGGCGTCCCGTTCGCCAAGTACATGGCCGCCCAGGGCATCATTCCGGGCATCAAGGTCGACAAGGGCGCCCATGCCCTGGCCGGCTGCCCGGGCGAGCTGGTCACCGAAGGCCTGGACGGCCTGCGCGAGCGCCTGCAGGAGTACTACAAGCTGGGTGCGCGCTTCGCCAAGTGGCGTGCGGTCATCAACATCGGTGAAAGCATCCCCTCGGGCACCTGCATCGAGTCCAACGCCCACGCGCTGGCCCGTTACGCCGCGCTGTGCCAGGAATGTGGCCTGGTGCCGATGGTCGAGCCGGAAGTGATCATGGACGGCGACCACGACATCGAGACCTGCTACGAAGTCACCGAAGCCACCCTGCGTTCGCTGTTCGACGCGCTGTACCAGCAGAACGTGCTGCTGGAAGGCACCATCCTGAAGGCCTCGATGGTCATCTCCGGCAAGGGCTGCGAAGAGCAGGCCGACGTCGAGGAAGTGGCCGAGTCGACCGTGATGTGCCTCAAGAGCACCGTGCCGGCGATCCTGCCGGGCGTGGTGTTCCTGTCGGGTGGCCAGAGCGATGAGCAGTCCACCGCGCATCTGAACGCCATGAACCAGATGGGCAACCTGCCGTGGCCGCTGAGCTTCTCCTACGGCCGCGCCATGCAGCAGGCCGCGCTGAAGCTGTGGGCCAAGGACACCAAGGCCAACGTCGCCAAGGCGCAGCAGACGATCTACGATCGCGCCAAGGAAAACGGCCAGGCCGCCCTGGGCAAGTGGAACGGCTGATTCACGCCTGACCACCGTCAACGAAAACGCCGGCCTTGTGCCGGCGTTTTTGTTTGGGCGGGGCAGTGGTGCGCACATGCACGCGTGCTCTGGCACGATGCGATCCATCTTCGCGTGGATGGATCCCATGGTCGTACGTCTCTGTGTCTCGCTGTGCGTAGTGCCATGGCTGCTGGGGAGCGCACCAGCGTACGCAGTGGCGCCGCGCGGCTTTGATGTACTGCATTACGACGTCGCGCTGGTGCCCGACATCGCCAACAAGCGCGTCACCGGGCAGCAGACGCTGCGGTTCAGAGCCGAGCAGGAACTGCGCGCAGTGACCCTGGACAGCGGTTCGCTCACGGTGACGGCCGTGATGCAGGGGGATCGCGCGCTGGCCTTCGAGCAGCACGCGGCGAAGGTGCAGATCACGCTGGCCGAACCGCTCGCGCGGGGAGCCACCGCCAGCGTGACGATCCGCTATCACGGCGAACCGCCGTATGGCCTGGAATTCGCGCCCGAGCGCGATGAGGTCTACACGATTTTCTCGACCAGCCAGTGGATGCCCTCGGTGGATGCCCCCGACGAGCGCGCCACGCTGGACCTTTCCGTGACCCTGCCGGCGGGCCTGCTGGCTGCCGGCACCGGCCGCACGCTGCCGCTGCGCTCCCTTCCCGATGGGCGCATCGAACATCGCTGGCAGCTCAAGACGCCGATGCCGGGGTATGTCTATGGCTTCACGGCCGGCCGCTATCAGGAAGCGACGCAGCGCCACGGCGCGACCGACTTGCGGTTCCTGTCCATGCAGCGGTCGCCCGAGCAGCTGCAGCGCGTGTTCACCGCTACGGGCGAGATGCTCGACTTCTTCGCCGACCGCGCCGGCCTGCCGTATCGCGGCGACTACCAGCAGGCGCTGGTGGCCCGCACGATCGGACAGGAGATGGCCGGGTTGTCGCTGATGTCCGAGCGCTATGGCGAGCAACTGCTGGAGGATCCCACCCAGACCGCCTTGATGGCGCACGAAGCCGCGCATCAGTGGTGGGGCAACCGGGTGACCTGCGCCGGCTGGGAGCATTTCTGGCTCAACGAGGGCATGGCCAACTTCATGACCGCCGCCTACCTCCAGCACGCGCAGGGAGAGGCGGCCTACCAGGCGCAGGTGACGATCTGGCGCACGCGGCTGGAGGCGCTGCGTACCAAGGGGGCCGATCACGCGCTGGTGTATGCCGACTGGAGCGCGCCGAGCGGTGATGACCGCGCGGTCGTGTACCAGAAGGGCGCCTACGTCCTGCACCTGCTGCGCGTGGAAATGGGCGAGGCCGCGTTCTGGCGCGGCATCCGTGACTACACGCAGGCCAACGATGGACGCTCGGTGGTGACCGTCGATTTCCAGCGGGCGATGGAAGCAGCGGCCGGCCGCTCATTGCAGCCGTTCTTCGCCCAGTGGGTCTATGGCGTGGGCGAAGGCGTCAGTGCGCCGCCGCCGGCGGCAGCCCCAACGCCAGCGGCGCGAAGATCGCCGAGGTCGAGGGTTCCACCGGCTGCCCCAGTGCGGCCAGCGCCGACTGGTACGCCTTGAACGTCGCCGCGTTGTAGGCCACCAGGATGATCCGGCGCGGCTGGCGGTGCGAGCGCTGCCAGGTCAGGGTCTCGGTGGCGGCGATGTGCGCAGCCTGGTGCAGCGGATAGCCGAACACCCCGCAGCTGATGGCCGGGAACGCGATCGATTCCACGTCCAGCTTCTCGGCCAGCTGCAGCGACTTCCAATAACAGTTGGCCAGCAGTGCCGGCTCATCGCGCAGGCCGTCCTGCCAGACCGGGCCGACGGTGTGGAACACATGCTTTGCCGGCAGGTTGAAGGCGGGTGTCTGGCGGACCTCGCCGGTCGGGCAGCGCATGCCCGGGCGGATCTCCGGCAGGGCACGGCAGGCGTCGAGCAGCTGCGGGCCAGCCGCGCGATGGATCGCGCCGTCCACGCCGCCGCCGCCCAGCAGGGATTCGTTGGCCGCATTGACGATCGCATCCACCGCCAGGGTCGTGATGTCGCCCTGCCACACTTCGATCTTCATGCGTACCGCTCCTTACTCACTGTTACCGGGTCCATACAACGGAATGACGTGCCTGACCTGCACGGTACCGGGCAGGACATCTAGGCTGCGTCATCATCGTCTCAGGCAGTGCGACCCGCCCGAGCGCTGGCTGACCTTCACACGATGCCGCCGGATCGCTTCACCGCAGATGAAGCGCCGCATGCAAAACGCCCGCCGGTCAGGGCGGGCGTTGCGTTCTTCCGGACAAACGGCGGGATCAGGGCAGACCGGCCAGCCAGTCGTCGTCGGAGCCTTCATTGATATCGGCAAACAGCGGGGTGGAGAAGTAGCGCTCGCCGGTGTCGGGCAGCATCGCCAGGATCACCGACCCCGGCGCGGCCTTGGCCGCGATATCCAGCGCGCTGGCAACGGTGGCGCCGGCCGAGATGCCCACGAAAATGCCTTCCTCGGCCGCCAACCGGCGCGAGGTCTCGATCGCCCGTGCATCGTCGATGGTCAGCAGTTCGTCGTAGACGCCGCGGTTGAGCACCTCCGGCACGAAGTCCGGGGTCCAGCCCTGGATCTTGTGCGGCTTCCACTCATCGCCCTTGAGCAGGGCGGCGCCTTCGGGCTCGGTGGCGACGATGCGGGTTTCCGGGCGGGCGACCTTGAGCACCTCGCCGACCCCGGTCAGGGTGCCACCGGTGCCCCAGCCGGTCACGAAGTAATCCAGCCGCTTGCCGGCGAAATCGCGCAGGATTTCCGGGGCGGTCGTGTTGCGGTGATAGGCCGGGTTGGCCGGGTTGGCGAACTGGCTGGCCAGGAACCAGCCATGTTCCTCGGCCAGTTCCTTCGCCCGGCGCACCATGCCCGAGCCGCGCTCGGCGGCCGGGGTCAGGATCACCTTGGCGCCATAGGCGCGCATCAGCTTGCGGCGCTCGATGGAGAAGGTCTCCACCATGGTGGCCACGAACTTGTAGCCGCGCGCGGCGGCCACCATGGCCAGGGCCACGCCGGTGTTGCCCGAGGTCGCCTCCACGATGGTGTCGCCCGGCTTGAGCAGGCCCTTGGCCTCGGCGTCGAGAATGATCGCCAGCGCCAGCCGGTCCTTGACCGAGCCGCCGGGGTTGAACGACTCGACCTTGGCATACAGGGTGACGTGCTCGGGGGCGAGACGGTGCAGGCGCACCACCGGGGTGTTGCCGATGGTGTCCAGGATGGAGTCGTACAGGGCCATGGGGATGCTCCGGAAAAGTCGTTGCCGCCGGGAGGCCGAGCGGCAGGGGAGGCTCGGGCCGGTGGTGGCGCAGGGCGCCCGCTCGCGGCCGGGCCGGGGTCGGTCAGACCGTACCGCCGGCATATGACCGCGCGAAATGACCTGATTACCTTCTTAAACAACGTTTGGTTATAAGCTGGTGACGGCATTTGCCCTACAGTCGGATGGCCCCCTCTCCATGCGCCGTATCGCCCGCCCATGACGCTGACCCAACTTCGCTATCTGGTCGCCATCGCCGACGCCGAGCTGAACATCACGCTGGCGGCGTCCCGTGTGCACGCCACCCAGCCCGGCCTGTCCAAGCAGCTCAAGCAACTGGAGGATGAACTGGGCTTTCTGCTGTTCGTACGCAAGGGCCGCAGCCTGGAAGCGGTGACCCCGGCCGGGGTGGAAGTGATCGGCCGCGCCCGCGCCGTCCTCGGCGAAGCGAACAATATCCGGACCTATGCGGCCAACCAGCGCCGCGAGAGCCAGGGCCAGCTGGTGCTCACCACCACCCATACCCAGGCGCGCTTCGTGCTGCCGCCGGCGGTGGCGCGGATCAAGCAGGCCTACCCGCAGGTCAGCGTGCACCTGCAGCAGGCCGCCGAAAGCGATGCGCTGGACCTGCTCAGCCAGGGCGATGCGGACATCGCCATCATCAGCACCGCCGGTGGTGAGCCCACTGCCGGCCTGGCCATTCCGCTGTACCGCTGGCGCCGGCTGGTGCTGGTGCCACGTGGGCACGCGCTGGACCGCCCAGGTGCCGCGCCGGATCTGCAGGCGCTCGCCAGCCATCCGCTGATCAGCTACGAATCCTCCACCCGCGGGAGCTCCTCGCTGCAGCGCGCCTTCGCCAGCGCCGGGCTGACCCCGGATATCGCGCTGACCGCGCTCGATGCGGACCTGATCAAGACCTATGTGCGTACCGGGCTGGGCGTGGGCCTGCTCGCGGAAATGGCCGTCAACGCCAGCGATGAAGACCTGCGCGCCTGGCCGGCCCCGGCCCCGATCGACGAGTGCATCGCCTGGGCGGTGCTGCCGCGCGACCGCGTACTGCGCGACTACGCGCTGGAACTGGTGCACGTGCTGGCCCCGCAGATCGACACCCGCGACCTGCGCCGGGTGATCGACGGCAACCAGGAGGCCAACTGGCCGCTGCCGCCCACCTGGGAATCGCTGACGCAGACCATCACCGTCTGACGACGGTGATGGTCTGCCCGCGCACTCCCCCTCTACCCCGCGCCGTTGGCGCGCCCCCTTCAACAGAAGGGGGCTTTTCTCCAGAGGGTTGAGGGGGTCGGTGGGGTGCTTCGAAAAGGCCACTGCGACGGTTGGTCGCAGGGTTTCGGGCTGCCCGGCCCATGGTCGGGCGCTACCATGACGGGGTGAACGTCCGCCGCCGCCCGTATGCCGTCTTTCTGCAGCTTGCCTTCGTGGCGACGCTGCTGATGGCGCTGGCGCCGCTGCTCAGCCGCTGGCAGCAGGCGCATGCCGGGGCGCCGGTGATGCTGATGCCGACCGGCATGACCCACGCGCTGCCTGCGCCGCCGGATGCGCACGCGGGGCACCGCATGCAGCACGACATCGCGCAGCGCGACGTGCACCACCACGACATGCAGCAGCACGACATGGCGCGCCATGACATGGCGATGCAGCCCATGCCGACGCACGCCCTGCCAAGCGCCCACGACACCCCCGCATCGTCGCCACCGATGAGCGAGCATGCCGGGCATGGCGACGCCTGCGAGTACTGCATGATGGCCTCGCGGCTGATGCCGTGGCTGGCGGTGCTGATCCTGCTGTTGCCGGCGATGCCGGTGATCGCACCGCGCGTGCTGCGCGCAGTCCCCACGCCTCGCAGCCTGCGCTGGCCGGCCCACGCCGCGCGCGGCCCGCCCGCACTCTCCTGAAACCACCGCCCTTCCTGCCCGTGTCGCCGTGATGGCGGCGCGTGCCTGCGTGTTTTTCTGGAGTTCCACCATGACGGTTTCTTCCCGCAGCGCGGGCGCACTGACGCGCCTGTCTGTTTCTCTCTCGCTGGCCCTGGTCGCGCTGCCGCTGCATGCGGCCAATGACGATGCCCGCACCCTCGATACGCTGGTGGTCACCGCCACCGCGCCGTCCTCACCGCTGCACTGGGTCACCGATCCGCGCCTGCCGCGGCAGCCGGTGCCGGCCAGCGATGGCGCCGATTTCCTGAAGACGGTTCCCGGCTTCGCCGCGGTCCGCAACGGCGGCACCAACGGCGATCCGGTGCTGCGCGGCATGTTCGGCTCGCGCCTGAACATCGTCAGCAACGAGGGCAACCTGATCGGCGCGTGTCCCTCGCGGATGGACAACCCCTTGTCCTACATCGCCCCGGAAACCTTCGACCGGCTGACCATCATCAAGGGGCCGCATAGCGTGCGCTGGGGCGCCGGTGCCTCGGCCGGCACGGTGCGCTTCGAGCGCGATACGCCGCGTTTCGATCAACCGGGCATGGACATCAACGCCAGTGCGCTGGTCGGCTCGCGCAACCGCAACGACCAGGTGCTCGATCTCACCGCCGGCGCATCGCCGGGCTATGTGCGCGTCAACGGCAACCGCTCCGAATCGGATGACTACAAGGACGGCAACGGCGACGTGGTGCCCTCCAGGTGGCGCAAGTGGAACAGCGACGTCGCGGTCGGCTGGACACCCGATGCCGATACCGTGCTGGAGCTGTCGGCCGGCACCGGCGATGCGATCGCGCGCTACGCCGGCCGCGGCATGGACGGTGCCGCGTTCAAGCGCACCAGCTACGCCGCCCGCTTCGAGAAGGACAACCTGCCCGGTGCGTGGGACAAGCTGCAGGCCAACCTGTACTACAACGACGCCGACCACGTGATGGACAACTACACGCTGCGCACGCCGAACCCGGCCAGCAGCATGCCGATGCCGATGGGCTCCAACGTTGATCGCCGCACCACCGGTGGCCGTATCGCCTCGGAATGGCGCTGGCAGGACATCGCCATCGTGGCCGGCGTGGATGCGCAGGACAGCCGTCATCGCAGCCGCAGCGCGATGGGTCGCAACGTGTACCGCCAGCAGCCGTGGCGTACCGATGCACGCTTGGAGAACCTCGGGGCGTTCACCGAGATCACCCTGGGCGAGGGCACCGCGCAACGCTGGGTTGGTGGCCTGCGCATCGACCGCGCCGAAGTGAAGGACGAGCGCGCCACCGCCGGCATGATGGCGATGCCCAATCCGACCGCCGGGCAGACCCGTCGCGAGAACCTGGGCAGCGGCTTCGTCCGGTTCGAGCGCGACATCGCGCCCGCGTTGACCTGGTACGCCGGCGTTGGCCACAGCGAGCGCATGCCCGACTACTGGGAACTGTTCTCGCCGGATCTCGGCCCGGTGGGCGCGATCAACGCCTTCACCGGTGTGCAGCCGGAGAAGACCACCCAGCTCGATCTGGGCCTGCAGTACCGCACCGATCGCCTCAACGCTTGGGTCTCGGCGTATGCCGGGCGCCTCCAGGACTACATCCTGTTCACCTACCGCGACGGCGGCATGATGGGCAGCAGCAGCCAGGCCACCAACGTCGACGCGCGCATCGCCGGTGCCGAGGCGGGTGCGGAATGGCAGCTGGCCAGGCAGTGGAAGCTCGGCGGCACACTGGCCTACGCCTGGGGCGAGAACCGCAGCGACGGCGGCGCGCTGCCGCAGATGCCGCCGCTGGAAGCCCGGTTCAGCACGGCCTGGGAAGGCGAGCGCTGGAGCGTGGGGGCGCTGGCGCGTGCAGTGTCCCGCCAGGGGCGGGTCGCGGCCGGGCAGGGCAACGTGGTCGCCCGCGACCTGGGCCCCAGCGCCGGCTTCGCTACCCTGGCCTTGAACGCCAGCTACCGGGTCAACGCAGCGCTGCTGGTCAGTGCCGGCGTGGACAACCTGTTCGACCGCACCTACAGCGAGCACCTGAACCTGGCCGGCAGCGCCGATTTCGGCTTCCCGGCCGACCCGGTGCGGATCAATGAGCCCGGCCGCACCGCCTGGCTGAAAGTGAACTATCGTTACTGAGCCTCACGGCCGGGCGGGGGCCAAGCCTCCCGCCCGGCCTCTGGCGCTGCCGGGCGCGACCACCCGGCGCCGCCCGCGCATTTCGACATGCGTCGATACATGGCGATACATCCGGTGCAGGCCCCAGCACGGAAAGGCTTTCGCCCGTCACCGGCGGATGTGAAGAGGCCGGTAAACGCTTGGCACATATGCCCCGGCTCGACCCCTCTATACACTCGGCGGTCGAGAAACAACCGGGAATGGATTACATGTTGGGACGCATCGCAGCGCGCTTCGCCGCTGGCATCACCCTGGTCGCGTTGGCTGGGTGTGGCAGCAAAGACGAGGCCGCTCGCCGGCAGGCAGACGCCGTACCGGTCACCACCCAGGTGGTGCAGACCTCGGCATGGAGCGACACCCTGCAGGCACTGGGCACGGCCAAGGCGCGCGAATCGGTCACGGTCACCGCCAAGGTCAGCGAAATCATCGAGACGGTGCACTTCGAAAGCGGGCAGCAGGTCAGTGCCGGCACGCCGCTGGTGACCCTGCGCGGGCAGGCCCAGGAAGCCGCGCTGCTGCAGGCCCAGGCCACCTTCCTGGAAGCGGACCAGCTGTACAAGCGCCAGCGCGAACTCGCCGCCCAGCAGCTGGTGGCCAGCTCCACCCTGGATACGCAGCGCGCCATCCGCGATGCCGCCGATGCACGCGTGCGTGAGATGCAGTCGGATATCGGTGATCGCCGCGTGCGCGCGCCCTTCGCCGGCGTGCTTGGCATCCGCCAGGTCAGCGCCGGTTCGCTGGTCACGCCCAGCACCGCGATCACCACGCTGGACGACATCGAGCGCATGCACGTGGACTTCCAGGTGCCCGAAGCCGAGCTGGCCTCGCTGAGCACCGGCGACAAGGTCAACGCGACCAGCGTGGCCTACCCGGGCCGCAACTTTGAAGGCCAGGTCGCCACCATCGATACCCGCGTGGATCCGGGCACGCGTGCGGTGACCGTGCGCGCCGATTTCATCAACGCCGACCACGCCCTGCGCCCGGGCATGCTGCTGGATGTGCGCATGTTCCGCCCCGAGCGCCAGGCGCTGGTGATTCCTGAAATCGCCGTGGTGCAGGTCGGGCGCGATTCGTATGTGTTCCGGGTCAAACCGGACCAGGTGGTGGAGCGCGTGGACATCACCGCCGGCGCGCGCCGCAGCGGCGTGGTCGAAATCCGCGATGGTCTCGCCGCCGGTGACCGCATCGTCGTGGACGGCACCGGCAAGCTGCGCCCGGGCCTGAAGATCCAGGCCGAAGAGGCTGCACCGGCCACGCCGGCCGCCGCTGCCACCGCGGAACCGGACGCCGCCGGATGAAACTTTCCGATATTTCCATCCAGCGGCCGGTCTTCGCCGTGGTGATGAGCCTGTTGCTGGTGGTGCTGGGCTTCATGTCGTTCACCCGCCTGACCCTGCGCGAACTGCCGGCGATCGATCCGCCGATCGTCTCGGTCTCGGTCGATTACACGGGTGCCTCGGCGGCGGTCATCGAAAGCCGCATCACCCAGGTGCTGGAGGATGCCCTGGCCGGCATCGAAGGCATCGATACCATCAATGCGCGCAGCTCCAACGGGCGCTCGCAGGTCAGCATCGAATTCACCTCCAACCGCGATATCGAAGCGGCCGCCAACGACGTGCGCGATGCGGTCAGCCGCGTGGCCGACCGCATGCCCGAAGAGGCCCGGCCGCCGGAAATCGCCAAGGTCGAGAGCGACGCCGATCCCATCATCTGGCTCAACATGAGCTCGACCTCGATGGATACGCTGGAGCTGAGCGATTACGCCGACCGCTACATCGTCGATCGCTTCTCCAGCCTGGATGGCGTGGCCCAGGTGCGCATCGGTGGCCGCCAGCGCTATGCGATGCGGATCTGGCTGGACCGCGACCAGCTCGCCGCGCGTGGTTTGACCGTGGGCGATGTGGAAACCGCGCTGCGCAACGAGAACGTCGAGCTGCCCGCCGGCCGCATAGAATCCACCGACCGCGATTTCACCCTGCGCGTAGAGCGCAACTACGTCAAACCCGAAGACTTTGCCGGCATCCCGCTCGGCAAGGGCGCCGACGGCTACGTGGTGCGCATGGGCGATGTGGCCAAGATCGAACTGGCCTCCTCCGAGCGCCGCGCCTACTACCGCAGCAACGGCGAGCCGAACATCGGCCTGGGCATCGTCAAGACCTCCACCGCCAACGCGCTGGATGTCGCCCGCGAAGCGCGCGCCGAAGCCGACCGGATCAGCAGCACGCTGCCGGAGGGTACGCGCATCTTCGTCGCCTTCGACAACACCACCTTCATCGAGGCCGCTGTCGATCGCGTCTACGCCACACTGGTCGAGGCGATGCTGCTGGTGCTGGCGGTGATCTGGCTGTTCCTGGGCAGTTTCCGTGCCGCCTTGATTCCCGCAGTCACGGTGCCGGTCTGTCTGATCGCCGCCTTCATCGCCCTGTATGCCTTCGGTTTCTCGATCAACCTGCTGACCCTGCTCGCGCTGGTGCTGTGTATCGGCCTGGTGGTGGATGACGCCATCGTGGTCGTGGAAAACGTCCAGCGCCGCATCGATCTGGGCGAGCCGCCGCTGGTCGCCTCCAAACGCGGTACCACCCAGGTGGCGTTCGCGGTGATCGCCACCACCGCCGTGCTGGTCGCGGTGTTCCTGCCGGTCGGCTTCCTGGAAGGCAACACCGGCCGCCTGTTCCGTGAGCTGGCCGTCGCGCTGGCCGCGGCGGTAGCCTTGTCCGCGTTCGTCTCGCTGACGCTCACCCCGATGATGGCCTCCAAGCTGCTCAAGCCGCACACCGGCCAGGCGCCGAAGGGCCTGCACGGGGTCATCAACCGCAACCTGGATCGCCTGTCGGGCGCGTACGGCCGCTTCCTGGAAGCGCACGTGACCCGCACCTGGGTCTACATCGTGGTGATGATCCTCTCATTGCTGGCCAGCGCGCTGCTGCTCAAGGTGCTGCCCTCCGAACTGGCCCCGGCCGAAGACCGCGGCTCGTTCCAGATCATGATCGACGGCCCGGAAGGCGCCGGCTTCGACTACACCGTCGGCCAGGTCCAGCAGGTCGAGAAGATCGTCTCCGGTTTCGTCGGCGAGGACGAGCCGATCGTGCGTGCCAACCCGCGCGTTCCCGGTGGCTGGGGCTCCAGCGAAGAAATGCATACCGGCCGGATCAGCGTGTTCCTGCAGCCGTGGCGCCAGCGCGATGTCTCCACCCCGGACGTGGCGGCCGAACTGCAGACCCACCTCAATGATCTGCGTGGCGTGCGCGTGCGCACCCAGGTCGGTGGCGGCCTGGTCCGCAGCCAGGGCCAGCCGTTCCAGATCGTGCTCGGTGGCCCGGAATACGCGGAAATCGCGCAATGGCGTGACCGCATGCTGCTGCGCATGGCCGACAACCCCGGCCTGGTCGGCACGGATTCGGACTACAAGGAAACGCGCCCGCAGATGCGCGTGAACATCGACCGCCAGCGTGCGGCCGATCTGGGCGTGTCGGTCACCGCGATCGGCAGCGCGCTGGAAACCATGATGGGCTCGCGCCGCGTCACCACCTTCGTCGACAACGGCGAGGAGTACGACGTGCTGGTCCAGGCCGGTCGCGAAGGCCGCGCCTCGCCGTCGGATCTGGCTGCGATCCGCGTGCGCGCCAGTGGCGGCGAACTGGTGCCGCTGTCCAACCTGGTCACGCTCAGCGAAGTGGCCGAGGCCGGCAGCCTCAACCGCTTCAACCGGCTGCGCTCGATTACCATCAATGCCGGCCTGGCCCCGGGCTATCCGCTGGGTGAAGCCATCGCCTGGGCCCAGCAGGTGGCCAGCGAAGAGCTGCCGCAGCACGCGCAGATCAGCTGGAAGGGCGAATCACGCGAGTACCAGAACGCCGGCAGCGCCGTGCTGCTGACCTTCGCCATGGCCCTGCTGGTGGTGTTCCTGGTGCTGGCCGCGCAGTTCGAGAGCTTCATCCATCCGCTGGTGATCATGCTGACCGTGCCGCTGGGCGTGCTCGGCGCGCTGCTGGGGCTGTATGTCAGCGGCGGCACGATCAATCTGTTCAGCCAGATCGGCATCGTGATGCTGGTCGGCCTGGCGGCCAAGAACGGCATCCTGATCGTGGAGTTCGCCAACCAGCTGCGCGATGAAGGCCGCAACGTCCACCAGGCCATCGTTGAATCGGCCATGGTCCGCCTGCGCCCGATCCTGATGACCTCCATCGCCACCGTGGTCGGTGCGATCCCGCTGGTGGTGGCCGGTGGCCCCGGTTCGGCCAGCCGCGGCACGATCGGCGTGGTGGTGATCTTCGGCGTGACCGTGTCCACGTTCCTGTCGCTGTTCGTGGTGCCGGCGTTCTATTCGCTGCTGGCCCCGTACACGCGTTCGCCCGAAGCGGTGGCGCGCGAACTGGCCCGCCAAGAAGCGGAAACCCCCTCCGTGGGCGGCCATGCCTGACCGGAATGGGCGGCATTGCCGCCCATTCATCGAAATTGCCACTACGCAGCCCGGCGCGGATCGTGGAGAATCGACCGGGTCCCAGCCGACGGGGACGTTCCTTTTGTTTCCGCCGACTGGAGAGAGCGCGTGGAAGAAGTAGTCCATTTCATCAATGGGATCATCTGGAGCAAGGCTCTGATTTTCCTGTGTCTTGCCGCAGGCCTGTATTTCAGTGCCCGCACCCGGTTCATGCAGATCCGCGGGTTCGTGGAGATGTGCCGGCTGACTGTTCAGGGTGAAAAATCCGAGGCGGGTGTGTCCTCGTTCCAGGCACTGGCCATGTCCATGGCCGGCCGCATGGGTATCGGCAACATCGCCGGCGTGGCCACCGCGATCGCCTTCGGCGGCCCCGGCGCGATCTTCTGGATGTGGGTGATGGGCTTCCTCGGCGCCTCGACGTCGTATGTGGAGTGCACCCTGGCGCAGATCTACAAGACCAAGGATGCCGAAGGCCGCTACCGTGGCGGTCCGGCGTACTACATCGAAAAGGCCATGGGCCTGAAGTGGTACGCGCTGGCCTTCGCCGTGGCCACCATCATCGCCGCCGGCTTCCTGATGCCGGGCGTGCAGGCCAATGCCATCGCCGACAGCATCATCAATGCCTGCCGCGGCGGTGCGCTGTGCGGGCCGCTGGATGGCCAGGTCATGGGCCTGGAATCGGTGCAGGCGCTCAAGCTGGGCATCGGCATCGTGGTCGCGCTGCTGCTGGGCGTGGTCATCTTCGGCGGGGTCAAGCGCATCGCCAGCTTTGCCGAAGTGGTGGTGCCGTTCATGGCCGCCGGCTTCATCCTGATGGCCATCGTCATCATGATCCTCAACTACGAGCGCGTGCCGGAGATGTTCAACATCATCTTCAGCAGCGCCTTCGGCGCGCACGCCGCGTTCGGCGCCATGATGGGCCTGGCGGTGGAGTGGGGCGTCAAGCGCGGCATCTATGCCAACGAGGCCGGCCAGGGTACCGGCCCCCACGCGGCAGCCGCCTCGGAGGTCTCGCACCCGGCCAAGCAGGGTTACGTGCAGGCCTTCGCGATCTATTTCGACACCATGATGGTGTGCACCGCCACCGCCTTCCTGATCCTGGCCGCAGGCACCTACAACGTGTACTCGCCGGTGGCTGGCGGCGCGCCCGTGTTCGCCGGCCTGGCCGGCGTGGCTGAAGGTGCCGGCTACGCGCAGGCCGCGGTGGAAACCGTGCTGCCGGGCTGGGGCGCAGGCTTCGTGGCGATCGCGATCTTCTTCTTCGCCTTCACCACGATCATGGCCTATTACTACATGGCCGAAACCAACCTGAGCTACATCAACCACAACGCCAAGCGCCCGCTGACCGTGCTGCTGCTGCGCCTGGGCATCATCGGCATGGTGATCTTCGGTGCCTTCCACAACGCCGGCCTGGCCTGGGCGCTGGGCGACATCGGCGTGGGCCTGATGGCGTGGTTGAACATCATCGCGATCCTGATCGTGCAGAAGCCGGCGATGCTGGCGCTGCGCGACTATGAGCGCCAGAAGAAGCTCGGCCTGGATCCGATTTTCGACCCCGATGCCCTGGGCATCAAGAACGCCGATTTCTGGCGTACCCGCAAGCTGGAGCTGTCCCGTAGTGAATGATCCCTGGAAGAATGCGCGCCGTCCGTCCTCGCGGCCGCCGCGCGCCACGCCGCTGCCGCCCCGCGAAGGTGGCACCCCGCCGCCGCCCGGCCGTGGCAGCGACGAGCTGCGCCTGTACGGCTGGAACGCCGTGCAGGCGTTGTTCGAGCATCGCCCGCAGGCGCTGCGCAAGCTGTACCTGACCGAGGCGCTGATTCCGCGCATGCAGCCGGTGCTGAAGTGGTGCGTGGCCAACCGCGTCGGCTACCGCGTGGTGGAAGACGGCGATCTGAACAAGCTCGCCGCCACCACGCATCACGAAGGCCTGGTGGCCGACGTGCTGCGCGCGCCGATGCTGGCGCTGGATGAATGGCTGGCCACGCTGCCGGCCGGGAAGCCGGTGCTGGCGCTGTGGCTGGATGGCGTGGGCAACCCGCACAACTTCGGCGCGATCCTGCGCTCGGCGGCGCACTTCGGTGTGGCCGGGCTACTGTTGCCGCCGGACTCGACGCTGGCGCTGTCCGGTGCGGCCGCGCGCGTGGCCGAAGGCGGTGCCGAGGCCGTGCCGCTGGTGCGCCTGCCGGCGCTGCCCGAGGCGATGGCCCAATTGCGTGCCGCCGGTTTGAGCCTGGCGGCCACGCTGGTGGAGGGCGGCGATGATCTGTTCGCCACGGCGCTGCCATCGCGGCTGGTGTATGTGATGGGCGCCGAAGGCGAAGGCATGGACCGCGCGCTGGCCCAGGACTGTGACCATCAGGTCTCGATCCCGGGTACCGGTGTCGTGGAAAGCCTCAACGTCGCTTCGGCGACGGCAGTCCTGTTGGCGCAGTGGTACGGACGCAGTCGCGTTTGACCACAGCGTGCAATTTCGGGGGGAGCGCGGCGTCATTCGCGCCACCCACGGTGTGATGGGTTTCACCGAAATCGTCGTGACTACAACGCTTTCGGATTAATCGCATAGTGCATGCAGTGAAAACTGCGCACAGTGCGGGGTGGACGCTGTGCTGCGTGGATGAGGAGAGACACCCCCGCAGCGCGGCGATCCGCTTGTCCGGACCGCGAAGGTCTAGCGGCGCTCACCGCGTGGGGTGTGACGTTATCCCGGTAGCCCGGTCGCATTGCGACCGGGCTTTTTTTTGTCTTCCCTACCGACATTCGCTGGTACGAACGAGGCCGTCGCGTCATTGCACGCTGGCGTAACAGCGGTCTTTCGATCTAGCAATGCGATCGATTGACTCCTCGCGATCTACTGCGCTTTCCGTTTCCCGCGACATTCGAGCGGCGTGCGCATGCGGGCTGTGCGATCCCTCACAAAACACGATGTTTCACGATTTTGAGCATTTCCGGCCGCCAGCAGCGTGTGCAGATTGGCGCGTCGGTGCACCTCTGCGCCGCCGCCCATTCTTCCGGAGATGTCCATGACCTTGCCGTTGTCGCATTCGATCCGTCTGATTCCCCTTGTCGCCGCCGTCGTTGCCGGTGCCATCCTCTGCGCGCCGGGTGGGGCGCAGGCGCGCAGCCTCGACGATGCCAATTTCACCGGTCCGCTCATCACGCCCAATCCTGCGGGTGTGGCGCAGGGGCACCTGTACGTGGAGCCTTACCTGATCCGCGTCGACAGCCGCTCCAGCTACGACGGCGCCGGTAACCGCCATCGCAGCGCGCAGGACAGTGGTGCCTGGCTGGCAGTGATGCCGATCATCTATGGGCTCGGCGAGCGGGTCACGGTGCAGGCCAACCTGAGCGCGGTCCGTGCCGAATCGGGGAGCGCCCGCAGCAGTGGCTTCCGCGCGGGCGATACCACTGCCAGGCTGCAGTATCTGCTGCAGGCACCGAGCGCCGATGGCACCCGCCCAGCGGTTTCGTTGGCGTTGAGCCAGCGCTACGCCACCGGCAGCCACGATCGGGTTGGCGGCAATCCGCTCAATGCGCAGGGCGATGGCGTCCAGCGCACCAGCCTGGCGCTGGGCATCCAGCAGGTGGTGTGGATGCCCAATGACCGGCCGCTGCGCTGGCGCGGGCAACTGAGCGCCAGCCCGGCACCGGCACGTGTGGCGGTACACGGCCACAGCGTGTACGACACCCCCGCAGGCTTCCGCGGCAGTGTCGCGCGCGGATCCACGCTGTCGGGCTCGCTGGCCGCCGAATACAGCATCAACCCCCGATGGGTCGCGGTGATGGAGGCGGCCGCGAGTCGCGAAACCCGTCATCGCCTCATCGGCTATGCACCCGATGCGCAGGGAATCGCGCAGCACATCGATGAGGTGCGTCCTGCCAGTACGAGCCTGACTCTGGCACCTGCAATCGAATACCACTTCACGCCGAAGATCGGCCTGATCGCCGGCGTGGAATTCAGTGTCGCCGGGCGCAACAGCGGCCACTTCATCAGCCCGCAGGTGGCCTTGGGCATGTACTTCTGATGCAACGACCAAAGCTCGTGGATGCCATACGGCATCCCGCCGACACGATAAGGAGTACCCCATGAGTGTGGAAGCGGCCATTGGCTGGATTCTCGGTGTGATCTGGAGCCCTGTGCTGGTTGGGCTGTGTCTGCTGGCAGGCCTTTATTTCAGTGTGCGTACCCGCTTCGTCCAGCTGCGCAGGTTGCCGGACATGGTGAGGTTGATGTTTCAATCGCGCGCGTCGGCCGCCGGCGTGTCCTCATTCCAGGCCTTGAGCATTTCCCTGTCCAGCCGGGTCGGCGTGGGCAACATCGCAGGCGTGGCGATGGCCATCGCCTACGGTGGGCCCGGCGCGATCTTCTGGATGTGGATCGTGGCCTTCTTCGGGGCCTCCAGCGCCTTCATCGAGTCCACGCTTGCGCAGATCTACAAGCAGCGCGATGCCGAAGGCCTGTACCGCGGCGGCCCGGCGTACTACATCGAGAAAGGTCTTGGGCAACGTTGGTATGCGTGCCTGTTCGCATTGAGCACGGTGATCGGTGCCGGTCTGTTCCTGCCGGGTACCCAGTCCAATGCCATCGCGGCCTCGCTGTCACATGCGTGGGAGGTCCCGGCGTGGGCCTCGGCGGCCGGGGTGGTCATGGTGCTGGCGCTGGTGATTTTCGGCGGCGTGCGTCGCATCGCGCAGGTAGCGCAGTTTGTCGTTCCGTTCATGGCGGTGGCGTACCTGCTGGTGGCGGCGATCGCGGTGGTCTTCAACCTGCAGGCCGTGCCTGAGATGTTCATGCTGATCGTGCGCAGTGCATTCGGTACGGACGCTGCGTTCGGCGGCATGATCGGTGCAGCGATCATGTGGGGCGTCCGGCGCGGCGTGCTGTCCAACGAGGCGGGCATGGGCACCGGCGCGCACCCTGCCGCCGCCGCCGAGGTCAGCCATCCGGTCAAACAGGGCCTGGTGCAGTCGTTCTCCATCTACATCGACACGCTGGTGGTCTGCAGTGCGACGGCCTTCCTGATCCTTGTCACGGGTGCGTACAACGTGCATGACCCCGTCCAGGCAGAGGTGGCAGGCGGTGGGATGCGGATGATCGTGGCCCATGTGCCGGGCCTGGAAGCGGGGCCGAGCTTCGTCCAGCATGCGGTCGAATCGGTGCTCCCCGGCTTCGGGTCCGCCTTCGTTGCCCTGGCGATTCTGCCGTTCGCCTTCACCACGCTGCTGGCGCTGTATTACATCTCCGAGACCAACGTGGTGTATCTGCGTCGCAACCATCGATCGCCGCTGGCGCTGCTGCTGTTCAGGCTTGCGTTCCTGGGCGCGGTCACCTATTCGGCGCTCAACACCGCGACCGTCGCCTGGTCATTGGGTGATATCGGGGTTGGCATGATGGCGTGGTTGAACATCATCGCGTTGCTGTTGATGCACCGGCCGGCGTTGCTGGCACTGCGCGACTACGAACAACAGCAGCGGGCCGGCCTGGATCCGTGTTTCGATCCCGAGCGGATCGGCATCCGCAACGCAGCCTTGTGGAAAGACATCGCGGCGGCAAAACGCATGCCTGGCTGATGATCGCGGCAGCAACGGGCGTGGCCGGGATGGCCACGCCCGTTGCCCGGGATTACTCGCTCGGCGGCGTGGTCGGCTTGGCTTCGCTGCCGAAGCTGCCATCGGCCTCGGCCGCCAGGTAAGCGAACACGGTGTAAGCGGCCACGTTCTGCGCCAGGGCGGCGGGGTCGATCTTGTCCAGGGTGTCGTCGGCGGTGTGGTGCAGGTGGAAGTAGTCACTGCCGTCCTGCGCCAACCACGCCCACGCGCCGCCCTTGGCGGCCAGCGGGCCCACGTCCGGGCCCGGGCCACCCTTGTCGGCGGCGTACTCGATGCCGAGCGGCTTGAGCACCTCGGCGATCTGGCGGGTCGCCTCGCGCGAACTGGCGGGATTCGGCGAGCCGGTATTGAAGGCGTAGATGCGGCCGGCGCCGAAATCGCTCTCGGCCGCGAGCTGGTGCAGCACCACGTCCTTGGCGTGCGCTTCGGCATATGCCTTGCCGCCATACAGGCCCTGCTCTTCATTGGCGAAGGCGACCACGCGGATGGTGCGCTTGGGCGCCTGCTTGAGCTGGCCGATCAGGTGGCCGGCGGCCATGGTGATGCCAACGCCGGCACCATCATCCACCGCGCCGGTGCCCAGGTCCCAGGAGTCCAGGTGACCGCCGATCACCACCACTTCCTTGGGCAGGCTGCGCCCGGTGATCTCGCCGATCACGTTGTACGAGGTTGCCTTGCCGTCCCAGCCGCAATCCAGGCTGAGCTTGAGCGTGGTGCTGCCCAGTGCGACCAGGCGCGCCAGCTGGTTGGCATCGGGCACCGACAGCGCCGCAGCGGGTACCGGGGTCAGGCCGTCATCGAAGCGGGTGATGCCGGTATGCGGCACGCGGTGCGAGTCGGTACCGGCCGAGCGCATCACGAAGCCGATCGCGCCCTTGCGGATGGCCTCGGAGGGGCCTTTGCTGCGCACCGCGCCGCCGTTGCCGTAGTCGCGGCCATCGCGGTAGGCGGTCATCTGGTAATCGACGAAGGCGATCTTGCCCTTCAGCGACCCCTCGGGCGCGGCCTGCAGCGCGGCCAGGTCAGCGAAGCGCACCACTTCCGCCTCCACCGTGCCACCGGGGCTGCCGCCGAGCGCGGTGATGGTCAGCGGCTGGGCGTGCTTGCCGATCACCTCGGCGTGCTCACTGCGGCGCTCCCACTTGGGGAAGGTGACCGGCTCGGTCCAGACCTTGTCAAAGCCCAGTGACTTGAACTTGGCCACCGCCCACGCGACGGCGCGCGCGTCGGCTTCACTGCCGGCGATGCGCGGGCCGATCTCGGTGGTCAGTGACTCGACCACCTTCCAGCCGGTGTCATCCTTCAGGGCCTGCTCGCGCAGCTCGGCGGCGGTGGCCAGCGATGTGGGGGGCAGCGTGGTGATACCGGTCGCCGCGAACGCGGGCGCGGCCAGCAGGGCGAGGGAAGATGCGATGGCAAGGACGCGGCGACGCATGGGACGAACTCCGGGAAACGGGGCGGAAGCGTCCGAGCTTACCAGTCTGTCCGGCGCGTACATGGGCGGGAGGTCATGCTCCGGCGAATGCTGTTTTCCAAACGCGAAAACCCCGCCGGAGCGGGGTTTTCAGGCCGGCACTACCGGGGGTGGGGTCTTACTGCTTGAGGTTGTCGCGGATCTCGCGCAGCAGCAGCACTTCTTCGCTCGGTGCCGCCGGGGCGGCCGGCTCGGCCTGCTTCTTGCGGGCCAGGCGGTTGATGAACTTCACGACCATGAAGATCGCAAAGGCCACGATCACGAACTGCACCACGGTATTGAGGAAGTCGCCGTAGCCGATCACCACCGCCGGGATCTCCTTGCCATCGGGCGCAATGCGCGCCGGGGCCAGGGTCCACGCCAGTTCGGAGAAGTCCACGCGGCCGATCACCCAGCCCAGCGGCGGCATGATGATCTTGTCCACCAGCGCGGTGACGATCTTGCCGAACGCCGCACCGATGACCACACCGACCGCCAGGTCGATGACGTTGCCACGCATGGCGAATTCTTTGAACTCAGTCAGTACACCCATCGGGCTCTCCTGTCGTAGTGGGGAATCAAATGACGCCGCAGCGTAACGCAGCGATTGTCATCCGGCGATGATGCCGTGGCGCTCGGCCACGTTTTCCAGACGTGCGCTGAAACGGTCGCCCGGCTTCAATGCGGCCACGCCCGACGGCGTCCCCATGAAGACCAGATCGCCCGCGCGCAGCGCCCACAGCTTGGAGAGCTCGTGCAGGATTTCCGGCACGTTCCAGATCATCTGGTCCAGCAGCGACTGCTGGCGCACTTCGCCATTGATCTCCAGCGAGAGGTTGAGCGCGGCCAGATCGCCGACTTCGCCGGCCGGCACCAGCTCGCTCACCGGGGCGGACTGATCGAAGCCCTTGGCCGGGTCCCACGGGTGGCCCTTGGCCTTGGCCTGCGCCTGCAGATCGCGGCGGGTCAGGTCCAGGCCGACGCCGTAACCGAACACCAGCGCTTCGGCCTGGTCGACCGGCAGTTCCCCGGCAGGCGCGTCCCTGCCGATCGCCACCACCAGCTCCACTTCGTGGTGCAGGTCCTGGGTGGCGCGCGGGTAGGGGATCACATCGTCATGCCCGACCACGATCGCATCGGCCGGCTTGCTGAAGAACATCGGGCGGCCGCGATCATCGGCGGCGGGCACGGCCGCGCCCATTTCGCGCGCGTGATCGGCGAAGTTGCGGCCCACACAGTAGATCCGGCGCACCGGGAAAGTACCGCCACCGGCGACCGGAATGCGGGGCTGCTCGGGCGTGGGGATTACATCGGTCATGCGCGCGTCCTGTGGAGAGGTTTCGCCGCAGTCTAGAGCGTTTTCCCGCTCCTTTCCGCTCCCACAACAGAAACGGCCGCGCAGGGCGCGGCCGTCATCAGGAGGGAAGCGCGTCGATCAACGCGACATCGGCAAGGCCTGCTTGCGGACCACGCGGTATTCACCGTCCACGACCTGCGACGGAGCGGTGCGCGCATTCTTGCGCTGGGCGAGCAGCTTCCATGCCAGGCCGGCGATGATCATCGCCGCGCCCACGAATACACCAACGAACACCAGCGCGGCCAGGATCGCCAGGCCCAACAGACCGACCGCGACGCGCACCAGCGGGTGGCGCGGCTTGCGCGGCGCGAACAGGGTGCGGAACTGGTTGAACTGGAAGATGCGGCTGTACATGGCACTCTTTTTGGCTGAGGTCAGCAGTGGATGAGTATCCGTGCTGGCCTTTGTGACTGAGTGAAAAAAGCGTTAAACGTACCCCGCACACATTGCAAATCAATGACTTGTATTCATCCGGGAGCCAGTGACATGAGCGCGTGAGACACTACGGTTTCCGTTGCCTGCTGCTGGATGCCATGTCCCCGCCCGAGACCACCGCCACCGCCCTGATCACCCTGCAGGCCATTGCCGACGGGGGCTTCGCCGAGGTCGACGCCAGCATCGAGGGCGACAGCGAGTCGGTGGTGCTGTACCGCCAGGGCGACCAGGTGCGCGCGTGGCTGAACATCTGCCCGCACGCCGGTCGCCGGCTGGACTGGGCCCCGGGCCAGTTCCTGAAAAGCAGGGAAGGCCACCTCGTCTGCGCGGCGCACGGGGCCTCGTTCTCCCTGGACAACGGCGACTGCGTAGCTGGACCGTGCCGCGGTGATCGCCTGCGCGCGGTGCCCGTGCAGGTGCGCGATGGGCAGGTCTGGTTGGGATGACGACGAACGGCCGGCCACCCATTACCTGACGGCCGGCACTCCCTAGAACATCAGGTTGATCATCAGCACCACGACCACCGTATAGATCAACGACAGCGGGGCGCCGACGCGCCACAGCTCGCGCGGGGTGTAATTGGCCGGGCCGGTGATCATCG
This sequence comes from Stenotrophomonas sp. RIT-551, assembly GCF_026241915.1. NCBI lineage: Bacteria > Pseudomonadati > Pseudomonadota > Gammaproteobacteria > Lysobacterales > Lysobacteraceae > Stenotrophomonas > Stenotrophomonas sp. RIT-551. The sequence goes on from NZ_JAPJIU010000005.1 coordinate 242,199, forward strand.
AGATCACCGGGTTGGAGGCCGTCATCAGATTGTTGGAGGCCGACAACGCCACGATCAGCGCGAACGCGGTCGGGCTGCCCCCGGCCGCCAGTGCCAGGTTTACCGCGATGGGCACCATCACGATCGTCGCGCCTACATGGCTGATCACCAGCGAGAACATCGTGGTCAACAACGCCAACGCGATTTCCAGCACCCAGACCGGGATGCCGGTCGGCAGGCGGTCGATGGTGTGGCCGGCGATCCACGCCGCCGCGCCACTGCTGTCCATCGCCCAGCCGAGCGGAATCAGCCCGGCCATCATGAACACCGTCTTCCAGTTGATCGAGGCATAGGCCTCGTCCATGCGCAGCACGCCGGTCAGCAGCATGCCGGCCACGCCGGTCATCAGGGTCAGCGCCACCGGCAGCTTGGAGGTCAGCGCGATCAGGATGGTGATGGCGAAAATGCTCATCGCGATCTTGAACTTGTGCGGGCGCTGCTCGCCCTTCGGGTAGTCGGTGACCACCACGAAGTCGCGGCTCTTGGCCGCCTGCGCCAGGTCGGTCCAGATGCTGTGGAAGACCAGCATGTCACCGGCGCGCAGCGCCACGTTGCGCACGTCCTCGCGGATCACCTGCTTGTCGCGGTTGATCGCCAGCAGGCTGATGCCGCGCTGCTTGCGCAGGCGCAGGTCCGAGGCGCTCTTGCCGATCACATCGGAGGTCGGCGGCACCACCGCTTCGGAAATGCCGGCGCGGCTCGGGTTGAACAGGTCGCCCAGGTGCTTCAGGCGCGAGGACATCCGCAGAAACTGGTTCTGCGCGAAATCGCTGACCTGCTGGCGCGCGCCCATCACGCCGAGCACGCTGCCGACCCAGATGCGCATCTCGGCCGGCGGGGCCAGCCGGGTGTCGTTGCCGGTCTTGAGTGCCAGCAGCAGCGGCGCGTCGTGCACGTTCTCCGCTTCGCCCAGGGTCATGCCGACCAGCGGGCTTTCGGCAGTGACCACCAGCTCGAACACATCGCCTTCGATGCCGTAGGTCTTGGCGAAGTAGCTCTCGGTGCGCGAGGGGGTGACGCCATCGTTGGCCAGCGTCTCTTCCTCCACCAGCTTGCGGTCGCCGAAGTAGCGGAAGTACAGCAGCGAGGCGATCAGCAGCGCCACGCCGATCGGCAGCGGGGCGAACATGCGCAGCGGTTCGATGGTGGCCAGGCCGGAGGGCAGGTTGTTGTTGGCCGAGGCCAGCAGATCGTTGAGCAGGATCAGCGGCGAGTTGCCGACCATGGTCAGTGCGCCGCCCATCACGATGGCCGCGGCGATCGGCAGCAGCAGGCGCTGCAGGGTCAGCCCGGTGCGCGCGGCCAGGCGCGAGGCGACCGGCAGGTACAGCGCCATCACCGAGGGGTTCTGCATGAACGAGGAGTTCAAGCCGGCGATCGCGGTGGTCATCATCAGCAGGCGCGTCTCCACGCCATGCCCGCGCCGCAGCAGCCACGCCGCCAACCGGTTCAACGCCCCGGTGCGGTCCAGGCCTGCGCCGAGGATGGTGGTGGCGATGATGCTCATCACCGCGTTACCGGAGAAGCCCCCGAAGATTTCTTCCGGGGCGATCAGGCCGGTGACGCCGAGCACCACCAGCACCACCAGCGCCACCACGTCGGCGCGGATGCGCTCGAACAGGAACATCGCCATCGTGAAGCCGACCAGCCCGAGGACGAGCTTCATGTCGGTAGTCAGCGTCAGCGCGGTATCCATGGGGTGGCGCGGTTCCTAGTCGGATCAGGTGCGGTCGTACAACAGGTCCCACACACCATGGCCGAGCTTCTGGCCACGGGTTTCGAAATGGGTCTGCGGGCGCCATTCCGGCCGCTCCACCTGCCCACGCGGGCCGGCCCGGTTGGTCAGCCCGGCGGTGGCGTCGAGCACCTCCCACATCTGCTCGGCATAGTCTTCCCAGTCGGTGGCGCAGTGCAGGCGGCCACCGATGCGCAGCTTGCGTACCAGCAGCTCGGCAAAGCCGGGCTGGATCAGGCGGCGCTTGTTGTGGCGCTTCTTATGCCACGGGTCCGGGAAATAGATGCGCACTTCATCCAGCGCGCCATCGGCGATTTCCTTCTCCAGTACTTCCACGGCATCGTGGTGGTACAGGCGCACGTGGTCGGCGTTGTCGTCGGCCAGCGCGTTGAGCAGGCGGCCGACGCCGGGCGCGTGGACTTCCAGGCCGATGTAATCGCGGCTCGGGTCCTGCTGGGCGGCGAAACGCAGCGCCGCGCCGTTGCCGAAACCGATCTCCAGCACCTTGTGCGCATCGCGCCCGAAGGTGGCATCCAGATCGCGCGGCTCACCGGTGAAGTCCAGCCCGAAACGCGGCCAGCGGTCGTCGAACGCACGCTGCTGGGCGGGGGTGAAGCGGCCCTGGCGCAGCACGAAACTGCGGACCTCGCGGCGGCCTTCGGTGATGGTGAAGGGCTTGGGCGGTGCCTTGGCACCGGCGCTGTCGAAAGGATTGGTCATCAGCCGATCAACCCGTCGATCGGCGAGGACGCACTGGCGTAGCGCTTGCGCGGAATGCGGCCGGCCAGGAAAGCCTCGCGGCCAGCTTCCACGGCCTTGCGCATCGCGCTGGCCATCAGCACCGGGTTGCGTGCACCGGCGATGGCGGTGTTCATCAGCACGCCATCGCAGCCCAGCTCCATCGCGATCGCCGCATCGGAGGCCGTGCCCACGCCGGCATCGACGATGATCGGCACCTTGGCGTCTTCGATGATCTGCAGCAGGTTGTACTTGTTCTGGATGCCCAGGCCCGAGCCGATCGGCGCGGCCAGCGGCATCACCGCGGCGCAGCCGATCTCTTCCAGGCGCTTGGCCAGGATCGGATCATCGGAGGTATAGACCATCACCTCGAAGCCATCCTTGACCAGCTGCTCGGCCGCCTTGAGGGTCTGCACCACATCCGGGTACAGGCTCTTCTGGTCGCCCAGCACTTCCAGCTTGGTCAGGTTGTGGCCGTCCAGCAGCTCGCGGGCCAGCCGGCAGGTGCGCACGGCGTCCTCGGCGGTGTAGCAGCCGGCGGTGTTGGGCAGGATGGTGTAACGGTCCGGCGGCAGCACGTCGAGCAGGTTCGGCTCGCCCGGGTTCTGCCCGATGTTGGTGCGGCGGATCGCCACGGTGACGATCCGGGCGCCCGCGGCCTCGGTGGCCAGGCGGGTTTCTTCCAGATCCTTGAACTTGCCGGTGCCGGTGAGCAGGCGGGAAGCATAGGTCTTGCCGGCGATCACCAGCGAATCAGTGGGGACAGGTGCGTTCATGCCCCGAATTATCGCCTATCGCGCGTCACGATGCTGCCTCAGCCACCGCCCAGCGCATGCACGATCTCCACCACGTCGCCATCGCACAGCCCATGGCTGGCGTGCTGGCTGCGGGTCACGATCTCGCCGTTGACCTCGACCGCCACGCGGCGCTCGAGCAGCTGCTCGCTGAGCAGCAGGTCATGGACGGTCGCGGTGTGGGGAAGCTGGCGGTTTTCGCCGTTGAGCTGGATGTTCATGACGCTATTGTCCTTCAATCACCCGTCAGTGCGTACCCTGTGCGCCGCGCGGCAACAGTGCCGCGAGCGCCAGGCCAACGATGGCCGGGCGGCGGGGCTGGGGCGTTCATGCCGCAGCGCAGCGTGATGCGGGCCGGGTGCAGTGGAAACATGGCACCGTGCGCCGGCGTACGTCCCGCCGTCTTCCCCACCTGCAAGGAGTTTCCATGTTGCTCAGCAAACGCCCGATCCGTTCCCTCATGGCCGTGGCCATCGCCCTGGCGGCAGCGCCGGCCATGGCGCAGTCGCCGTATACCAAGACCGTCTTCATCGGCGACAGCCTGACCGACTCCGGCTACTTCCGCCCGCTGCTGCCGGCGGCGGTGCAGGCGGTGACCGGCAAGTCCACCACCAACCCCGGCTGGACCTGGGCCGAGCATGTCGCCAACTACTACGGCACCAACGCCGGTGCCCACGGCAACGGCCAGAACGGTGACAACTACGCCATCGGCGGCGCCCGTGTCGGCGTGGACACCAGCCAGGTGCTCATCCCGGGTACCCCGGCCGTGCCGGTGTACTCGCTCAAGACCCAGACCGCGCAGTACCTGGCGGCCAACGGCGGCAAGGCCGACCCGAAGGCGCTGTACACCGTGTGGGGCGGCGCCAACGACCTGTTCGCGATCCAGGCCGGCGCACCGCTGGTCCCGACCCTGACCGGTGCCGTCACCGACCAGGTCGGCATCGTCGGCACGCTGAAGGCGGCCGGCGCCGAGTACATCGTGGTGCCGACCATCCCCGACGTCGGCCTGACCCCGGGCGCCCGCGCCGGTGGCCCGGCGGGCATGGCGGCCGGCACCGCGCTGGCCAAGGCGTACAACGACGCCCTGTTCGGTGGCCTGAAGGCCGCCGGCCTGCAGGTGATCCCGGTCGATACCTTCCACATCCTGCAGGAAATCGTCGCCAACCCGGGCCAGTACGGCTTCGTCAACGCGACCAGCCCGGCCTGCACCACGGCCGCCTCGCTGACCTGCAACCCGACCAGCTACGTCACCCCGAACGCGGCCAACAGCTATGTGTTCGCCGACGGCGTGCACCCGACCACCGCCACCCACGAGATGCTGGGCCAGTACACCCTGTCGATCCTGGAGGCCCCGCGCAACCAGCAGGTGCTGACCCACTCGGCGCAGACCATCGGTCGCTCGCGCGCCGACCAGGTCAGCTGGCACGTCGATGGCCGTCCGGCCGACGGCCTGAGCTGGTGGGGCAACCTGCGCGGCGACATGCAGCGTTACGCCCACGCCGATCTGTACGACGGCATGGCCCCGGCCGGCCTGTTCGGCGTGGATTGGGCGCGTGACGGCATGGTGGTCGGCGGCTTCGCCGGCTATGGCCGCATGGACGCCGATTTCGGCAACAACAAGGGTGACTTCACCCAGTCCGACACCACGCTGGGCCTGTTCGCCGGCTGGTACGGCGACCGCGCCTGGGTCAACGGCCAGCTCAGCTACAGCTGGCTGGATTACGACGTGACCCGCAAGCTGCAGCTCGGCCCGGCCACGCGCATCCACAAGGGCTCGCCGGAAGGCAGCAACCTGACCGCCGCGTTGAACGCCGGCTACGAGTTCGGCACCGAGGGCGGCTTCCGCCACGGTCCGGTCGCCGCCGTGATCTGGCAGAAGGTCAAGCTGGACGGCTACACCGAGTCCAACCCGAGCGCCTCGGCGCTGGGCTATGGCGACCAGGACACGGATTCCACCGTCGGCCGCGTCGGCTGGCAGGCCCGCTTCGACGGCGGCAACGTCAAGCCGTATGTGCAGGTCACCTACGACCATGAGTTCGAGGACACCAAGCAGGCCAGCGCCTGGCTGCAGTCCATGCCGGACGTGGGCATGTACAAGGTGCCGGGCCTGGAGTTCGACAAGAACTACGCCACCGCCGTGCTGGGTGCGCGCCTGAACCTGTGGGGCCTGAGCAGCAACATCGGCATGAGCACCACCACGATGCAGAAGCGTGCACGTGACGTGTCGCTGTTCGCCAGCTTCGGCGGCAGCTTCTGATCCAACGTGCGCAGTGCCCGTTCGCGGGCGCCGCGCACGGCGCCGGAAAGCGTGAAACAACGGGCGGCCCAGTGCCGCCCGTTGCGTTTGAGGGCCCCGCCCGAATAGACTTACGCCGCGCCTTGCGGGTGTAGCTCAATGGTAGAGCTGTAGCTTCCCAAGCTACTGACGAGGGTTCGATTCCCTTCACCCGCTCCATGTCCTCCTGTGCTTTTGGGGATGCCGGCCGCTCCGCACCCTCCGATCCCCTCCGCAATTTTTGTGCTCAGGTCAGGCCTGGGTCTTGATCGAGCCTTCAGCTGGGGCTTGCTGGCGGGTTTGCCAGTTTTCGACGCCAGTGATACGGTCACTGCATGCCACTTGTACGCGCCCGCACGTTGATTATTGCCACCCTCCATAAGGGTGGGTAGAGCGCGTCTTGTTTCAGACAACGCAACCCGCCGCGAGGCGGGTTTTGTTTTTCCGCCGCGGCCATTTTTGGAGTCAAGAATGTCCGATCATCCCCTGAAGACCCTTATCGAAGCCGCAGACCGATCCATATCGGCGAAGGACTTCGATGGCCTGATGCGGTTCTACACAGATGACGCCACCCTGGTGGTGAAGCCGGGCATGTACGCCAGGGGCAAGGACCAGATCAAAAGCGCATTCGAGGCAATCTCTTCTTACTTCGACGGCAAACTGAAGGTCCGCCAAGGCAAGATGGAAGTGATTGAGGGCGGGGAAACGGCGCTGGTTGTCATGGAAACCTGGCTGGATACCACTGATGAAGAGGGCGCTCCGATCTCGACGGTTCGCCGGGCCACCTACGTGTTTCGTCGGGAAACGGACGGCAGCTGGCTTTGCGCTGTAGACAACTCGTACGGCACTGCTCTGCTTGATAGTTGAAGACGGCGCCCCGGTCTCGCGGCGTGCACCCAGCCCATTAACAGCGGGAAAGTGCCGGATGCGGGCAGCTGGATCGCGAGCGCCGTCCGTCATCGCGGCCTACACGCCACGCGCTATGCTTCGCGCTTTCCAGCCCCTGCGCCGCGATGAAACTCGCCATCCTGTCCCGCAACAGCAAGCTGTACTCCACGCGTCGCCTGGTGGAGGCCGCGCGTGCGCGGGGCCATACCGTGCGTATCCTCGATCCGTTGCGCTGTTACATGCGCATCGCCGCGGATGGTTTCACCATGCATTACAAGGGCCGGCCGATCACCGGGGTGGACGCGGTGATCCCGCGCATCGGTGCTTCGGTCACCCGCTACGGGACGGCCGTGCTGCGCCAGTTCGAGATGATGGGCGCCCGCACGCCCAACCCCTCCGATGCGATCCTGCGTGCCCGCGACAAGCTGCGCGCGCACCAGATCCTGGCCTCCAAGGGCATCGACATGCCGGTCACGGTGTTCGGCGACAACCCGGACGACACCGTCGATCTGCTCTCGATGCTCGGCCCGCCGCCGCACGTGGTGAAGCTCAACGAGGGCACCCAGGGCCGTGGCGTGATCCTGACCGAGAAGGCCAGCGCCTCACGCGGCATCGTGGAGGTGCTGCGCGGGCTCTACGCCAACTTCCTGATGCAGGAGTTCATCGGCGAGGCGCAGGGCGCCGACCTGCGCTGCCTGGTGGTGGGTGACCAGGTGGTCGGGGCGATGCAACGGCAGGCGCCGGAGGGAGACTTCCGCTCCAACCTGCATGCCGGCGGCAGCGCCCGCGCCGCCAAGGCCAGCCGGGCCGAGCAGCTGGTGGCGGTGCGCTCGGCCAAGGCGCTCGGGCTGGGCGTGGCCGGCGTGGATCTGATCCGCTCCAGCCGCGGCCCGCTGGTGCTGGAGGTCAACTCCACCCCCGGCCTGGAGGGGATCGAGGCGATCTGCCAGGCCGACCTGGCCGGGCGCATCATTGATCACGTCGCTTCGTTGAAAAAGCCTTCAAATACAAAGGGTTGATCGGGTTTTTCAATGCCGATCGAGGTCTTAACATCGGTTTAATCGACCCCGGCGTAGGCTCTGTCGAACCGCAGCTCTGCCCTCCTCAGCAGGATCGGTAATCGGGAAACACCTTCAGGCCCGGCCAGCTTCGTCTGTCCGGGCCTTTTTCTGCCCGCGCAGGGCCCGCGGCCCCTGCCATGAGTAACTTGTCGGGCCCAGTGCATCCTCGTAGAGTTGGTGTTCATTCATGTGGATAAGGAAGTCGCAGATGTCACAGATGCATCGAATCATCGCTGTCGCGCTGCTCGGCTGTCTTTCGCTGGGTGCCCATGCCAAGCCGCCGGCGAACCCCGATGAGGCCGCGATGGCGCTCGCCGACGATGCGCCGGTTGCCGAGCAGCTGGCCAAGGTCGAGCGCGCGCTGCACAGTGAGGATTACAGTGAGCTGAGCGCGGCCGACAAGAGCCGCGTCCAGGCCGCTCTGGACCGTATCCGCACCAGGATGGCGGGCCGTGAGCGATTCGATCAGCTCACCCCGCCGCAGAAAGTAGAGGTCTTCAACGACCAGGAAGTGGTCAACACCTTGATGACCAACGCCAAGGAAGACAGTCGCATGGTCTGCCGCAGCGAACGTCCGATCGGCAGCAACCGCCCCCAGCGCACCTGCATGACGGTGGCCCAGCGCCGCCAGGCCACGGAAGACGCCCGGCAGATGAAGCGCGAGCTTCGGATTTCCGAACCCAAAGATGCCAGGTGATCACCGCTGGGTTTTGACGCTGCGCCAGCATTCGACGGTGTCTAATGTTAAGAATCGACGCTGTATGGTCAGCGTGAGGTCGCGCAGTCCCGTTCCCATCGCTGCCCTGCGGCTCCGTTCTTTCCGTTGAACCCCCACGAATCAGAGGTCCCAGTGCGAATTCTCGTCATCGAAGACAACAGCGACATTGCCGCCAACCTCGGCGATTACCTCGAAGACCGCGGTCACACCGTCGACTTCGCCGCCGATGGCGTCACCGGCCTGCACCTGGCGGTCGTCCATGAGTTCGACGCGATCGTGCTGGACCTCAACCTGCCCGGCATGGATGGGATCGAGGTCTGTCGCAAGCTCCGCAACGAGGCGCGCAAGCAGACCCCGGTGCTGATGCTGACGGCCCGCGATTCGCTGGACAACAAACTGGCCGGCTTCGACTCCGGCGCCGACGACTACCTGATCAAGCCGTTCGCGCTGCAGGAAGTCGAGGTGCGTCTGAACGCCCTGTCGCGTCGCGGCAAGGGCGTGCAGACCCGCGTGCTGGAAACCGGCGATCTGGAATACAACCTGGACACGCTGGAAGTGCGCCGCCAGGGCAAGCTGCTGCAGCTCAACCCGACCGCGCTGAAGATCCTGCAGGCGCTGATGGAGGCCTCCCCGGCCGTCGTCACCCGCCAGGAACTGGAAACCCGGGTCTGGGGCGAAGAGCTGCCGGATTCGGATTCCCTGCGCGTGCACATCCACGGCCTGCGCGCCGTGGTCGACAAGCCCTTCGAAGTCCCGATGATCCAGACCCGCCATGGCATCGGATACCGCATCGCCGCGCCGGAAGCCTGATCCGGTGACGGGGAAGGGGGAGCGTCGCCGCGCGCCATATCGGCGGCGGCTGCGCAGCCGCATCATCGTCTCGTTCGTGCTGTTGGGCTTCTGCCTGACCACGCTGTTTGCGTTTGCCACCAACTGGGCGCGGGCCCGGGTGGAGAACCAGCTCGTCGAAGACGTGATGAACCGCAACATCGATGAGTTCGCGCGCCGGTTCTACGAGAGCCCGGGGCGCAATCCCGCCGTCCCCGTGCAGCAGATCCGTGCTTTCGCCTATCCCAGCGACAAGTTCGACCGCGTGCGCGAAGAGCGTCCGGAGTGGGCGGCGTTTGCCACAGGCAACTACAAGCTCAGCGGCGTGGACGAGCACAACGAACCGTTCTCCTACAAGCTGGCCGTGCGCAAAGCGCCGGATGCATGGTTCTTCCTCGCCTATGACATGACCGAGAGCATCCGCGGCGAGGAGCAGCTCAAGCGCGCGCTGTTCTTCTCCGTGCTGGTGTTCAGCGCCCTGTCCCTGGTGCTGGGCTGGTGGTCCGCCTCCAAGGTGATGAAGCCGGTCTCCGATCTGGCCGCCCGCCTGCGTGCGTATCGCGGTGGCACCAGTGAGCCCGAACCGCTGGCACCGCGCTTCCCGGACGATGAAGTGGGCCAGCTGGCCCAAGCGCTGGATGACTACTCCGCGCGGCTGACCGAAGTGGTGCAGCGCGACCGCGAGTTCAACGCCGACGTCAGCCATGAGCTGCGCACGCCGCTGGCCGTGATCCGCGGTGCTACGGAGCTGCTGCTGACCCGCCCGGATCTCGATCCCAAGGTGTTGCAGCGCCTGCAGCGCATCCAGCGTGCCGAGCAGCAATGTACCGATCTGATTGGCGCGCTGCTGCTGCTCTCGCGCAACGAGCGCGGGCAGGGCAGCAGCAATGTCGCGCGGGTCTCCGAGCAGTTGCTGGATTCGCACCGTGCCCAGCTCGGCGGCAAGCCGCTCGAACTGATCCTGGAAGGCAACCACGACCTGGTGATCGATGCACCGGAATCGGCGCTCTCGGTCGCGTTGGGCAACCTGATCGGCAATGCCGTGAAGTATTCGAAGGAAGGCGCGGTGCGCGTGCGGGTGGGCAACAACGCGGTCGAGGTGATCGACAGCGGCCCCGGCCTGAGCGAGGAAGATGCCGCCAAGCTGTTCCAGCGCGGCTACCGCGGCACGCATGCGGGTCATTCGCAGGGTGGGGGGATCGGCCTGTCCATCGTCAGCCGCCTGTGCGATCTCTACGGCTGGCAGGTCAACGTGCGGCCGGGCGCCGGGCGCGGCGTCATCGCCACGCTGACCTTCTCCCCCGCCTGAAACGGTAGAGCCGACCGTTGGTCGGCTCCTGCCACCGACGTTGGTCGGCTCTCCTCTCACCGAGTTGGTCGGCTCCCCCAGTTCTACCGAGCCGCCAACTCCCGATAGGCCCGATCCAGCCGCTCCACATGCGCCTGCAGATTGTCCGGGTGCCCATCATTGACCACCACGTCGTCGGCCAGCGCCAGGCGCGCCTCGCGGCTGGCCTGGGCGGCAATCATCCGATCGGCCAGCGCGGCATCGATGCCGTCGCGCTGCATCAGCCGCGCGTGCTGCACGGCCACCGGCACGTCCACCACCAGGATGCGGTCCAGCCAGGGGTACTGCTGGCGGCCGCCGGCCTCGGTGAGCAGGGGAATGGCGGCAATCGCGTACGGTCCCTCGGCCTGCTCGCAGCTCTCGCGCAGCAGCTGGCGGATCGCCGGGTGGGTGATCGCCTCCAGCGCCTGGCGCGCCTGCGTGGAATCGAAGATGCGGGCCCGCAGCGCGGCACGGTCCAGCTGGCCGTCGGCCTGCAGGATGGCGTCCCCGAAGTGGGCGGCGATCCGCGCCAACCCCTCGCTGCCCGGCGCCACCACCGCGCGTGCGGCCAGATCGGCGTCGGCCACGGTGATGCCCAGCGCCTCGAAGCGGCGGCTGACCTCGCTCTTGCCGGCGGCAATGCCGCCGGTCAGCCCGATCACGAAGCGGCTCATCGCGCGGCCCTCAACGCAGGCCGGCGTAGCTCAGGTAGCCGTTGATCAACGGCTCGCCCCACATGAAGACGATCCAGCCGGCAATGGCCAGGTAGGGCCCGAACGGAATCGGCGTGGCCCGGTCGCGGCCGCGCGAGTACAGCCAGATCGAGCCGACGATGGCGCCCACGATGGACGACAGCAGGATGATCGGCAGGATGCCCTTGAGGCCACACCAGGCGCCCAGCGCGGCCAGCAGCTTGAAATCGCCGTGGCCCATGCCTTCCTTGCCGGTGAGCTGCTTGAACAGCCACCACACCGACCACAGCGACAGATACCCCGCCAAGGCACCCAGCAGGGCCGGTTTGGCGGGCATGTACAGGTTGTCGCTGGCCGCGATCAGGCCCAGCCACATCAGGGGCAGGGTCAATTGATCCGGTAACAGCTGGGTGCGCAGGTCGATACCGGACAGCGCCACCAGGAAGCAGCTCAGCACGATCGCGCCGAAGCCCTGCCAGCCGAACCCGAACTGCCAGACGCTGGCGGCCACCAGCACGGCGGTCAGCAGCTCCACCAGCGGGTACTGGATCGAGATCGGGGCATGGCAATGGCGACACTTGCCGCGCAGGACCAGCCAGCTGAACAGCGGGATGTTCTCGTACCAGGACAGCTTGTGCTTGCAGTGCGGGCAGTGCGAGGGCTCCACCACGATGCCCGGTGGTGGTGGCTCGTAGATGTCCGGCTCTTCCAGCACTTCGCGCGCATCGCGCTTCCACTCCCACTCCAACCGCTTGGGCAGGCGCAGGATGACGACGTTGAGGAAGCTGCCAAGGAGCAGCCCCAGCCCGACCGCGGCGGGATAGCCGAGGCCGGGATGCTGGTCGAGAAATGCCATTTATTGATTATCCAACCACGGAGGCGAGTTTGAAGATGGGCAGGTACATGCCGACCACCATACCGCCGACGACCACACCGATGAAGACCATGATCATCGGTTCGAGCAGGCTGCTCAAGGCATCGACCGCATTGTTGACCTCCTGCTCGAAGTACTCGGCCACCTTGAACAGCATCGTGTCCAGGGCGCCGGCCTCTTCGCCGATGGCGGTCATCTGCACCACCATGTGCGGGAAGATGTTGACCTGCTTCATGGCCATGTTGACCGGGTAGCCGACCGAGACATCGTCACGCATGCGCAGCACGGCCTCCTCGTAGACCTTGTTGCCGGTGGCGCCGGCCACGATGCCCAGCGCCTCCACCAGCGGCACGCCGGCCTTGAAGGTCACCGCCGTGGTCCGGGCGAACCGGGCGATCGAGCTGTTGTGCATGATCTGGCCGATCACCGGCACCTTCAGGATGAAGCGGTCCATGCCGTGCTGCATCGAGGGGGATCGCCGGTAGGCGAAGATGAAGCCCACGATTCCGCCAATCACGATGAGCAGAATGAGCCACCACCACGCGACCATGAACCTGGACGCGGCCACGATCAGCTGGGTGAAGGCGGGCAGGTCTGCACCGAAGCTCTTGAACACGTCTTCGAACTGCGGCACCACGAAGATCAGCAGGATCGCGCTGACGATCAAGGCCACCGCGATGACCATGGCCGGGTAGAACAGGGCCTTCTTGATCTTGCCCTTCAGGGCCTCGATGTTCTCTTTGTAGTTGGCCACCGTGTCGAGCACGGTTTCCAGCACACCGGCGCCTTCGCCGGCCCGGACCAGGTTGCGGTAGAGCTCGTCGAACTGTACCGGATGCTTGCTGATCGCCTCGTACAGCGAGGAGCCGCCCTCGATGTCGGTGCGGACGCTCTCCACCATCTTGCGCATGCGCGGGTTCTTGTGCCCGCTGCCGATGATCTCCAGCGAGCTGACGATCGGCACCCCGGACTTCATCATCGTCGCCATCTGGCGGCTGAAGAAGGCGATGTCCTTGGTGCTGATCGCACTGCCGGCCGCCCCGAACAGGGGCTTGGGCTTGGGCTTGACCACGTTGGGCGTGATGCCCTGGCGGCGCAGCTCGGCGCGCAGCAGATTGGCATTCTTGGCCGGCGTTTCGCCTTTCATCTTGACGCCGCGTTTGTCGGTCCCCACCCAGACAAACGGTTGCAGCTCCATGGTGTTGCGGACCACGGGCTCTTTCTTGATCGCACTACGGCTGACAGACATTTTCTGGCTCCCCAGCCACGCCATCCCCAGGCGGGCTATCTCGCGGCATGGTAGCCGGTTCCGTTGGCGCTGGGCAGTCCTTCGGGGTGCCCCGAAGCGATGGGCTGGCCGGACCGGGTGGGTCAGAAGGTGACGCGGCCGGTCACATTGCCGGGTCCGTCGCAATTTGTTGCGCGGGGGGTTCCAATCCGGAAGATTGCTGCCATCATTGCGCCGGGGAATGCTGGGGAGCATTGCCGACCCAGTTGGCATGCAACCTGCTTCGATCCACCCGCACAGGGCGCCCGCCCCGCTCAACCGGCTTGCCGGCATGGCGACGGCCCAGTGCTCTACACCTTATCTATCTCTAGGGGATGTACACATGAAGAACCAGAAGGGCTTTACCCTGATCGAATTGATGATCGTCGTGGCGATCATCGCGATCCTGGCCGCCATCGCGCTGCCGCAGTACAAGAACTACACCGCGCGCGCCAAGATCACTCAGGCGATTGCTACCGTGGCTGGCGAAAAGATCAAGGTTGCGGAAAATTTTGCTTCGGAAGCTTCTGATATCTGTGCGGGCGTTGCTAACTGCACCGGCAAGGATCTTAGCGATGTGAAGCTTGCGGGCAAGTCGAATGACGACTCGGCTAACGTGGAGATCACCGCTACGCCGCCGGCTGATGACAAGGCTCCCATCGAGTGGAAGTGCACTGTCAAGAAGTCCAGTGGGCCGTACAAGGATAAGCCGTGCGACGATCTGAATAAGGCTAAGGCAGCATAACAGCCCTTTCAATTCCGACGATATCAATATCGGACTGCTGAAAAAGTGCCCGCGAGTAATCGCGGGCATTTTTATTCGCGAACCTCGATGTTGCTCTGTTGCTACCCTAGCTACGACCTGATCGAGCCCACCCCATGAACACTGTCGCCGCCACCGCCAACCTCGTCGGCATCACCGGCATCGCCCGCCGCCTGGTCCAGGACGGCGCGCTGGACGAGGCCGCCGCCCGCACCGCCATGGCCGACGCCACCGCCGCCCGGCAGCCGCTGCCGCAGTGGTTCGCGGAGAAGAAGCTCGTCACCGCCGCGCAGCTGGCGGCCGCCAATGCGCTGGAGTTCGGCATGCCGCTGCTGGACGTGTCCGCGTTCGACAGCAGCCACAACGCCATGAAGCTGGTGAGCGAGGAGTTGCTGCGCAAGCACCACGTGCTGCCGCTGTTCAAGCGCGGTGGCAGGCTGTTCGTGGGCACCAGCAACCCGACCCATTCGCTGGATGAGATCAAGTTCCACACCAACCTGGTGGTCGAGCCGATCCTGGTGGACGAGGAACAGATCCGCCGCACGCTGGAGCAGTGGCAGACCAGCCAGGACACCCTGGGCTCGGCGCTGGGCGGCGGTGACGATGACATGGGCGACCTGGATGTCTCGGCCGGCGACGAAGAAGGCGGTACCACCGATGCGGGGATCGACGCCAAGGGCGATGACACCCCGGTCGTCAAATTCATCAACAAGGTCCTGATCGACGCCATCCGCAAGGGCGCCTCGGACATCCATTTCGAACCCTACGAAGACGACTATCGCGTGCGCCTGCGCATCGATGGTCTGCTCAAGAACGTGGCCAAGGCCCCGGTCAAGCTCAACCAGCGCATCGCCGCGCGCCTGAAGGTGATGGCGCAGCTGGATATCGCCGAGAAGCGCGTGCCGCAGGATGGGCGCATCAAGCTCAACCTCTCCAAGACCCGCCAGATCGATTTCCGCGTCAGCACGCTGCCGACGCTGTTCGGCGAGAAGGTGGTGCTGCGTATCCTCGATGGCAGTGCCGCCAAACTGGGCATCGACAAGCTCGGGTATGAGCCGGCGCAGCAGAAACTGTTCCTGGATGCGATTCACAAGCCCTACGGCATGGTGCTGGTCACCGGCCCGACCGGCTCGGGCAAGACGGTGTCGCTGTATACCGCGCTGGGCATCCTCAACGATGAGACGCGCAATATTTCCACCGCCGAAGATCCGGTGGAAATCCGCCTGCCCGGCGTCAACCAGGTGCAGCAGAACGTCAAGCGCGGCATGACCTTCGCCGCGGCGCTGCGCTCGTTCCTGCGCCAGGATCCGGACATCATCATGGTCGGCGAAATCCGCGACCTGGAAACGGCCGAAATCGCGATCAAGGCGGCGCAGACGGGCCACATGGTGCTCTCCACGCTGCATACCAACGATGCGCCGCAGACCATCGCGCGCCTGATGAACATGGGCATTGCGCCGTACAACATCACCAGCTCGGTGACCTTGGTGATCGCCCAGCGCCTGGCGCGCCGGCTGTGCAACCACTGCAAGCGCCCGGTGGAGCTGCCGGCCAACGCGCTGCTGGCCGAAGGCTTCACCCAGGCCCAGCTGGACGCGGGCATCAAGCTGTTCGAGCCGGTCGGCTGCGATGAGTGCACCGAAGGCTACAAGGGCCGTACCGGTATCTACCAGGTGATGCCGATGACCGACGAAATCTCCACGATCGTGCTGGCCGGTGGCAATGCGCTGCAGATCGCCGAGGCCGCGCAGCAGGCCGGGGTGAACGATCTGCGCCAGTCCGCGTTGGCCAAGGCCGCCGCCGGGGTGACCGGTCTGGCGGAGATCAACCGGGTCACCAAGGATTGATCAGCGCGGTTGGCTGATACGGAAAGGCCCGCGCAAGCGGGCCTTTCTGGTTCTGGGCTGGCGGATGCTGGGTCGCCACCCATGGGGTGGCGCTACTCCATGCCGAGCTTTTTCAGCTTGTAGCGCAGCGCCCGGAAGGTGATGCCCAGCTGGGCCGCGGTGCGGGTCTTGTTCCAGCGGTTTTCTTCCAGCGCCTTCTGGATCGCGGTGCGCTCCATCTGCTCGATGTAGGAGGGCAGGGCGCCATTGCCGGCGGGCAGGTCGACCACGGCTTCTTCCTGGGTGGCGGGCGCGCTGCCGGCCCCGAAGCGCGGCGCGTGCTGGGGCAGGCGCAGGTCGCTGGCGCCGATGCGGTCTTCCTCGGCAAGCGCCAGGGCACGCTCGAGGATGTTCTCCAGCTCGCGCACGTTGCCGGGGAAGTGGTACTGGGCCAGGGCGTCCAGCGCCGAGGGCGCCAGCAGCGGGGTCGGGCGGCCGTGGGTGCGGGCCAGCCTGGCCAGGATCGAGGCGGCCAGCGCGGGCAGGTCGCTGCGGCGTTCGCGCAGTGGCGGCACGCGCAGTTCGATCACGTTGATGCGGTAGTACAGGTCGTGGCGGAAGCGCCCGTCCTCGACCAGTTCGCCCAGGTCCTTGTGCGTGGCCGAGAGGATGCGCACGTCCACCGGCACCTCGGTGGCGGCGCCGACCGGACGGATCGATTTCTCCTGGATCGCGCGCAGCAGCTTGACCTGCATCTGCAGCGGCAGTTCGGCCACTTCATCCAGGAACAGGGTGCCGCCATGCGCCGCCTGGAACAGGCCGGGTTTGTCGGCATGCGCGCCGCTGAAGCTGCCCTTCTTGTGGCCGAAGAACTCGCTTTCCATCAGCTCTGACGGAATGGCGCCGCAGTTGACCGGCACGAAGGCGCCGGGCGCGCGGGCGCTCTGCGCGTGGATCGTGCGCGCGACCAGTTCCTTGCCGACGCCGGATTCGCCAAGGATGTAGACCGGCGCCTGGCTGCGCGCGACCTTGCCGATGGTGGCGCGCAGCACATCCATCGAAGGTGAGTCGCCGAGCAGGCGTGCGGCCTGTTCCGGGGCGAGCGGTGCAGGAGCGGGGCGCTCGGTGTTGTTGAGTTCCAGCGCGTGCTTGACCAGGCCGCGCAGCACCGAGATGTCGACCGGCTTGCTGACGAAATCGAAGGCGCCGGCCTTCAGGGCTTCCACCGCCAGGTCCATGCTGCCGAAGGCGGTGATCATCGCCACCGGCGTGCGCGGGTAGTGCTGCGCGATCTCGGTGACCAGCTCGATGCCGTTGCCGTCGGGCAGGCGCATGTCGGTGATGCACAGGTCGTACGGGTTGCTGGCCAGCAGTTCACGGGCTTCGGCGAGGTTGGCCGCGGTGCTGATGCGCAGGCCCATGCGGCCCAGGGTCAGTACCAGCAGTTCGCGGATGTCACGCTCGTCATCGACGACGAGGGCGCTGCGGGTGTCATTCATAAGGAGGGAAGATAGCCGAGGGCAGTCATTGGCGACAAATGTTTGACGGAGGCGACCAGGTATGCGCCGCTCATCCGGCCATCATCGTGTGCGGGCCGGCCAGCACGAGCCGGAAACAGGCGCCACCGGCAGGCACCGAGACGTACTCCAGCCGTGCCTGGTTGGCGCGGCACAGCTCCCGGGCGATATACAGGCCCAGCCCGGTGCCGTGCTCGGAGGTGGTGAAGAAGGGCCGGAACAACTGGCTGGCAACCGTCTCGGGAATGCCCGGGCCACGGTCCATCACATCGATGATGGCGGTGCGCTCCTGGCGCGCCACGCGCAGCCGCACGCGGGCCGGCTCATCGGCCACGCGGCCGTATTTGAGCGCGTTGTGGACCAGCACGGTGAGGATCTGGTGCAGGTGGCGCGGGTCGACCAGCGCGTGCACCGAGGTCTCGCTGATGATCGGTTCCACGCTGTCGGTTTCCAGCGACAGGCCCTGCTTGTACTCCAGTACGAAGCGGCGCACGAACGCGGCCAGGTCCACGTTCTCCGGGTTGGCGCGTTCGCGCCGCGCCAGCCCGAGCACGCTTTCGACGATGCCGTTGGTGCGCTGGCATTGCTGGTTGATGATCTGCAGCAGGCGGCGGTCGGTGTCGCCGATATCGGTGGATTCTTCCAGCAGCTGCGCGGCGTAGTTGATCGCTGCCAGCGGGTTGCGGATCTCATGGGCCAGGCTGGCCGAGAAGCGTCCCATCGCCGAGAGCGTCAAGGACTCGGCACGCCGCGAGACCACGGTCGAGTCATCCAGGAACACCAGGGTGAGGTCGCTGCCGGCCAGCAGGCGGGCGAAGCGTGGCTGCACTTCGGGTTGGTCCGGCGAGAGCTGCAGGGGCATCTCTTCATTGGTCCAGCCATTGCGCCAGCGCAGCAGCCGGCGGCTCAGCTCGGGCGCGGCGCTGCCCAGTTCCAGCCGGCCGCTGCCACTGTTGCCGTCGGCATCGCCGAGCAGGGTGGAGGCCGCTTCGTTGGCCAGCGTGATGCGATTGGCCCCGTCCACCACGATCACGCCGGTGCGCATGCGACGGATGATCAGTTCGTTGATCTGGAACAGGTTGGCCACTTCATCGCCGCGCTGGTTGGCCAGTTGCTGGTTCATGCGGGCGCGGTTGCCGACCTGGTAACTGATGAAGGCGATGGCCAGGTAGCTGGTGACGAACATGGCCAGTTCGGCCAGCGTGCGGGTCGGGTCGCCGCCTTCGATCTGTTTCCAGAGATACTCGCCGGCGGTGGCGGCACTGGCGGCCGCGGCCAGGCCCAGCCCCATGCTCAATGGGAGCAGCGTCGCGGCGGCGGCGATATTGAACAGCAACGACATCGAGATGCCCGCGCTGGCCCCGGGCAGGGCATGGGCCAGCAGGGTGGCGGCGATGATGTCGGCGGCCACGCTCCACACCACGATGGTGCGCAGCCAGCGCTCGTTGCGGCCGAACAGCAGCACCAGCACGGCCACCGCCAGATAGCCGCTGGCCACGAAGGTCGCCAGCCGGGGGTGGTCGGCGGTTCCCACCAGGCCGCTCAGCGGGCTGAACAGCAGCGCGCCGATGACGGTGGCCATCAGCAGGCGGTACAGCGCGAAGAAATACAGCTCGCGCCGCGGTATCGATTCGATGCGGTCGATCAATGAAGCACTGGGTGACACGCCGGAAC